>CAJQRW010000020.1 GCA_905612415.1 uncultured Pelagibacteraceae bacterium | reverse complement strand
AATTGATATAACAGTTAACATTGATAAGGTAGCGCACCCATCTTCTAAACTTATTTTTTTTAAATTATTCAAGTTAAAGTCTTTAACGTGTAGAGACTTTGGGGGTTTCTTTTTGTAATAGGGATTTTTTAAAAATTTTTTCAAAATACTATTGTTGACTTTTCCTGATTGAGCTATCATTCCATTATTATCATAATCTATTTTTAATTTTTTCTTTACCCAACTGTCTATTAAATAATTTCCTGGTCCAGTATCAAAACTTACAATTTTTTTATTTTTTTTTACCAATGTTATATTTGATATACCTCCAATATTAATAATTGCCGCTGGTAAATTTTCTTTCATTTTAGACAAAATTATTTTGTGGTACAGCGGTGTTAACGGTGCTCCTTGCCCCCCATTTAAAATATCATTTGCTCTAAAATCTGAAATTACAGTTTTTTTTGTTAATTTTGATAGTAATTCTGAGTTACCAATTTGTAACGAAATTCCTTGTTTTGGTTTATGTAATATAGTTTGGCCATGGAGTCCTATTAAATTTACACTTATTTTTTTATTTTTTTTTAAAATCTTTTTACTTATACTCACATATTTTAGTGTAATTTCTTTTTCAATTTTTTTAATCTTTTTAGATAATCTTTTCATACTATTCTTGGAATTGCACAAATTTACTAATTCTTTTAATTTGGATTTAATAGAAGGGTTATACATTAAATACATGTTATCTATTACTTCTACGCTATTTTCCCCGTCAGATTTAATAATTGATGCATCTATTCCATCCATGGATGTTCCACTCATTAAGCCTAAGCTATATAAATTTTTATTCATAAGTTATATTTTATTTAAATAAAATCTTGTATATTATTATTTTAATTAAGCTAAAAAATTCATGCAAGATACATTTCTATCAGAATTTAAAAAAAGAGGTTACTTCAATCAGTGTACCGATGATACTGGTTTAAATGAACTCATGAATGCTAGTAAAATTAAGGCTTATATTGGTTTTGATTGTACTGCTGAAAGTTTACATGTTGGTAGCTTAATGCAAATAATGTGCCTACGTCTTCTTCAAAAATATGGACATCAACCAATAGTATTATTGGGTGGTGGAACTACTTTAATTGGTGACCCATCTGGAAAAGATGAAACTAGAAAAATGTTAGATAAAAAAGAAATTGATAAGAATATTAAAAGTATTGAAAATGTTTTTAAAATATTTTTAAAATCTAATAACCCCAGCATAAAACCAATTTTTGTAAATAACTATTCCTGGTTAAATAAATTAAACTATGTGAAATTTTTGAGAGATATAGGTAAGCATTTTACTATTAATAAAATGTTAACATTTGACAGTGTAAAATTAAGGTTAGAGAGAGAGCAATCTTTGAGCTATATGGAATTTAATTACATGATGCTACAAGCGTATGATTTTTATGAACTTAACTCACATCATAAATGTTTTTTACAAATAGGTGGATCAGACCAATGGGGAAATATAGTAAATGGAACAGATTTAATTAAAAGGAAAAATAAAAAACAAGCATATGGGCTAACCACTCCATTAATAACAACATCTTCAGGAAATAAAATGGGTAAAACTGAAAAAGGTGCAATTTGGTTGAACAAAAAAATACTGTCCCCATATGATTACTGGCAATTTTGGAGAAATACAAATGATGATGATGTAGAAAAATTTTTAAATCTTTTTACTGATCTAAGTTCAAATGAAATTAATAATCTTAAAAACAGCAACCAGGATATAAATAATCTTAAAGTTATATTAGCTAATGAAGCTACAGCTATGCTCCATGGGGAGAAAGAGTCTAAAGATTCTGAACTTACAGCTAAAAAAACATTTGAAGAAAAATCGGTTGGTAAAAACCTTCCAATATTTAAAATTAAAAAAAATATGATTAAAAATGGAATAAATATTTTTGACTTAGTGTTGTGCACAAAATTAGCAGATTCTAAAAGTGAAATTAGAAGAATGATAAAAAATAATGGTTTAAAAATTAATAATGAAATTATAAAAAATGAAAATAAAGTAATTAATGAAGATAACTTTGACATTAACAATACTATAAAAGTCTCTCATGGAAAAAAACAGCACGTGATAGTAAAAATTATTTAGTTTCTTTATTTTTATTTTTTTTTAATTTTTCTACAGCTCTGACAATAAATCGTGGGGTTAAAGTTTTAATTGGGTTTACGCTAGTTTTTATATTTTTTGGTGGCCCTTTCATTTTAAAGCTCACACCAACAACGCCATCACCTGTTTTTTTACCAACCAAAATATTACCAACTATTGGTATAGAAGCTATTATTGCATTTAATTTTGTTGCTGGAACTAAAGTGCCTCTCAAACTGACGAGTTTTCCTTTTTCCACATACCCATCTAATAAAATTGACACCGCTGGGCCAATCGCTAAAGCATCTTCTATATTTAAAACATTTCCTACAGCATTAGTTTTCATTTCAAAAGATTCAAAACGTATACCTTCACCACTTAAAGTATCAGCTATACCTTGAAAAGATGCTAAAGTTAATAATTTAGCTAAGGCAGGAACTTTAGAAACTTTAAAATTAGAAATTAATAAATTAGAATTAGAAAATTTTTCTGTAATAACTGATTCATACTCTAACTTTCCACCCTCAAAACCTTCTATAAAATCAAAGCTTTTTACAAAAGGTCTAGCTCTATCTGAAACTACTTGAAGTGTTTTATCTCCATTATTTTGCTTATAAATTGATATTTCTACTATCTCATCATCTGAAAAATTGCCTTTTAAAATTAATTTGTCGTAGGCACCTTTTTTAATAGAAGCTATCATGGAAAGACTTAAAATATCATCATCTGTTCCCGTTATTGTTTTATCTAGATTGACTTTTACCTCCCTGCTAAATTTTTTACTTAGCATTTTTTTTTCATTTGTTTTGTATAGAGATTTTAAAAGAGGAGATGCATCAAAAATATGACCTGTAATTATAATTTTTTTATCATTATTAATTATGAAACCATTATTTTTTATATCTTTATTGAAAGTAGTTATTTCTACTTTTTTAAAATCATCTATTTCATAATTTTTATTTAATTTTATTTTTTCTAATGAAATTCTAGTATTTCCTTCGATGTATTCTAGAGAATTAATATTATAATTTTTATTATTAATAAAATTTATATCAAAACTTATCTTTGATTTTATGCCGTTAAATTTTTTATAATTTAGATTTGGAATAAATATATTGTTTGATGCTAAATTAACAATGCCATCCAAATTAAAATTTTTATTTTTAAAATTATAAATTCTTTTTATTTTGAAATCTTCAAATTTGTTTTTTGTTTTAAAGAAACCACTTATTTCAAAGATGGAATTTAATTTTGAATTAAATAGTTTTATAGCTGTATCTTTAAAAATGACCTTTGATGTATAATCAGGTAAATATGCACTTATTGCTTTATTCTGCCCAAGAATTATTTCTAGGTGGCTGATATTGCCACCAGAAGAATAAGTTATATTTTTAGGTTGAAAAAACTTATTTAAATTAAAGTTTATATTAGTATTTAGATCAATCTTTCCATTAATATCTTTTAAAAAGTTAATATTTGCACCGATTAGAGAAGATATTTTTTTAACTTCAGATAAACTAATATTTCCATTTGTTCTTAAATTACTTGTGATAATAGTTTTTCTTTTATTTTTTTTTAAGTTAATAACAGTATCTGTTAATTTAAGATTATATATAGAACCATCATTAATTTTAATTTTAAATTCATTATTATTAAAATTTTTTATATGTTTGATTTCAGTTGTTAAATTTCTTATAGACAATTCTTTTGTTAAATTGATTAGAGCATTTGATATTTTTCCTGAAAAAGCATAATCTTTACCAACACTACCGCTAGCATTAAATGGTATTATAAACTTACCTTCTAGTTTTCCTTTTTTAAATATTTTATTTATTTTTTGATTAATAATCATGGGTAAAAATAAATTACTAATTTTTGATAAATCTTTTATATCATTTTGTTTAAATGAAATTTCTGCTCTTTTTAATATAAAATCAGATGTTAAAAATGATTTTAATGACAAATATAGATCTAGATTAGATAAAATAATCTCATTTTCTTTTATTAAAATTTTTGGATTTCGTAACTCAACTGCAAGATTTAATTCTTTTGGTTTTATATATATTTTTGTTGTATCAAACTCTAATTTAACAAATTTATTAATTTCATTACTCTTACTCTTTATTAGACTATTAAATTTGCCAGTTTCTACCCCTATAAAAGTAAAATAAATTATAATTAAAAACAAAATTATTAAAATAGTTAAAAAAAATTTTATGATTATTTTCAACATTTTATTTTTTTTTATCCTTTTGTTTACTTTGATAAAGAGCTGCTTCAAGAAATGAGTCTATATCACCATCTAAAACACTATCGGGATCTGTATTTTCTAAATTGTTTCTCAAATCTTTAACTAGTTGGTATGGTTGCAAAACGTATGACCGGATTTGATGGCCCCATCCAATATCTGTTTTGGATTTTGCTAAATTTTCAGATAACTGTTCCTTTTTTTCCATTTCATATTTATACAATCGAGCTTTTAACATATTAAAACATGTTTCTTTATTTTTATGCTGTGATCTCTCATTTTGACATTGAACAACAATGTTTGTGGGCAAATGCGTTATTCTAACTGCACTATCAGTAGTATTAACATGCTGTCCACCAGCACCACTAGATCTATACGTGTCTATTCTTAAATCTTTTTCATTAATATCTATTTTAATATTTTCGTCAACAACAGGGTAAATCCATACACTAGCAAAACTAGTATGCCTTCTTGCTCCTGAATCAAAAGGGGAAATTCTAACTAGTCTATGAACTCCTGACTCTGATTTAAGCAATCCATGCATATAAGGTCCTATAATTTTTAAGGTTGAAGATTTAATGCCCGCCTCATCACCTTTGTGTTCGCTAATAATTTGAAAGTTACACTTTTTTTTTTCCGCCCATTTTGAATACATTCTTCTCAACATTATTGCCCAATCTTGACTTTCTGTTCCACCCGCTCCGGCATGTATTTCAAGGTAGGTATCTAAATAATCATTTTCACCGGACAAAAAACATGTAACTTGTGTTTTTTTCACATTGTTTAGTAATATACTTATTTTATTTTCACAATCTTTTATTACAACAGAATCCTGTTCACTTTCAGCCAGCTCTAGAAGTTGTTCAAGATTATCTAGTTCGGTTACTGTTAAATTAAAATCACAAAAAATAGATTCAAAAAAATTTTTTTCCTTAAGAATTTTTTGGGCAGAGATTTTATCTTTCCAAAATTTTTCCTTGCTTATTGCTAGGTCAAACTTTGTAATTTTATCTTTAATTTTATTTTGCTCAAAGATACCCCCTTATATTAATAATTATTTTTTTAATATCTGAAATTGTATCTTTTATATTTTGCATAATTAGTAAAATCTTAAAATATTATTTTTATTCTTTGAATCATAAAATTCTAATCTATCCTTATCTGTTGAATTATCAATATCAAGCATAAAATTACTTTTTGTTTTGAATGCTTCGTATATTGTTTTTTTTGAACTAGTGTTTGCGCGCAATCCAGTTTCCTCATCAACTATAACTAAATTTATATTTTTTGGAATTTTAAAAGGAAGTGCATCCTTTTTTTTAACAACTTTTTTTACAAATTTTTTAAAAATTGGAAGAGCAGCTTTTGCACCGGTTTCATATTTTCCAAGTGTTTTTGGCTCATCAAAACCAACATAAACTCCAATTACTAACTTAGGTGTAAATCCTAGAAACCAGGCATCCATATTGTTATTTGTTGTGCCTGTTTTCCCAGCTAAAGTTAAATTTAAATTCCTTAACTTTCTGCCTGTTCCTCTTTGAACAGCCCCTTCCATCATAGAAGTTATTTGATATGCAGTTTCTGGAGTAATGATTTGCTGTCTATTATCTTTAATTGTTGGAACTTCGTCTTTCATATAAGAAATTTCTACACAACCAATGCACTTTCTTTTGTCTGCATTAAAAATAGTTTTACCTCTTCTGTCTTGAATTCTGTCTATAAATATAGGTGTAACTTTTTTACCTCCATTAATGAAACTGCAATAGGCATTTGTGAGTTGGACCAAGGTTGTCTCGGCCGCACCTAATGATACTGATAATAATTCAGGAACATCTTCGTATATACCAAAACTTTTTGTTATTTTTGAGATTTTCTTAAAGCCAACTTTTTGCGCTACTCTTACAGTCATTAAATTTCTAGATTTTTCAATTCCTGTTCTTAAGGTTGATGGACCATAAAATTTTTTTCCATAATTTTCAGGTTTCCAAGTTTTTAAACCTACTCCTTGGTTCATCACAAAAGGAGCATCTAAAACTAATGTTGATGGAGTGAATCCATTTTCTAAGGCAGCCGCGTACACAATTGGTTTAAAAGCAGATCCTGGTTGTCTTTTAGCTTGCGTAGCTCGGTTAAATTCACTTAACTTATAACTAAAGCCCCCAGCCATCGCCAATACCCTTCCTGTATAAGGATCCATTACTATAATAGCTCCATTTATTTTAGGTAACTGTTTTAAATCCCATTTATTTTTTTTAATTTTAGTTACATAAATAATATCATTTACTTTTAAAATTTCATCAAAACTTTCTTTTCTAACCCAATTTATACTTTTAAAATCAATAAAACCAATTTCTTTATTTTCAAATTCTATTTTAACAAATAATTTGTCAACCTTTTTTACTTGAGCTAATTTCCAATTAAGACTTTTGTCAGGAATAAAGTTGTCAGTTTGTTTAAACCAATCTTTTGAATTTATGTTTATAATTGGTCCTCTCCATCCGTGTCTTCTGTCATACTCTTCCAAACCTTCTCTTAAAGCTTTTAAGGCTTCAATTTGATATTTAGAATTTAAAGGTGTTCTTACTGATAAACCTCCTTTATATAAATTATTATAACCATATGTATCGCTAACAATTCTTCTTACTTCTTCTGAATAAAAATTTGCTTCTTCTAAAAGTTTTATTTTTCTTTTTTTAGTTTTAATTTCTTTGTCTTTTAAATTTTTATATGTTTTATTATCAATATATGAATTTTCGTATAGATTTTTTAATACAAAATCTCTTCTCTTTTTTGCTATTTCTAATGATTTGTATGGATTATATTTGCTTGGAGCTTTAGGTAAAGCAGCTAAAAGTGCGGCTTCTTCATAGTTTAAATCTCCAACAGCTTTATCAAAATATTCTAGACTTGCGGCAGCAACACCATAAGTTCCTTGTCCTAAGTATATTTGATTTAAATACAACTCCATTATTCTTTCCTTTGAATATGCTCTTTCAATCCTGAAAGCTAATATAGCTTCTTTTATTTTTCTCTTTAAGGATACTTCGCTAGTTAAGAGAAAATTTTTAGCAACTTGCTGCGTAATAGTAGAGGCTCCTTCTAATCTTTTAGCTGAGTAGTAATTTTTAATATTTTTAATTACAGCTCTTGTAATGCTTTTTGCATCGACACCTGGATGATAAAAAAAATTTTTATCTTCCGCTGAAATAAAGGAATATATTACCTTTTTAGGAATTGAATCGTATGGAATAAATAACCTTTTTTGCAAAGCGTACTCTGCTATTAATTGACCTTCGCCAGAATGTACTCTGCTTGAAACGGGGGGTTTGTAGTTTGCAAGTATTTTATAATCTGGAAGATCCGATGAAAAATACCATAGTGTAGAAAATATAAATAATAATATTAAAAATAAAATAATAATTATAAATTTTGTACCTTTTTTTACATAAACAAGCATAAATTTGAGGAAATGAATTAATTCTGGCTTTCTTATGGCATTTTTGCAAATAAGTGTGGGTTGTATAAGAAATTTATATATTTATACTCAATTTTGAGATACAAATAATATCAACATATAACAAAATTCAAATTTATGACTAAAATTATAAACAGGAACAAATTTTCATGGAAAAAAATTTATACATTGATGCATCGCATCCAGATGAAACTAGAATCGTGCTCAAATCAGATGAACATATTGAAGAATATGAGTACGAAAACAAAAATAAACTTTATTTAAAAAATAATATTTATCTAGGAAAAGTCAGCAGAATTGAACCTTCTTTGCAAGCAGCTTTTGTAAATTATGGTAAACAAAAACATGGCTTTTTAGCATTTAACGATATTCAATCTGATTATTATAAAATACCACAAAGTGATAAAGATAAATTAAAAAAAGATGAAGAAAATTTAAGAATAGAACTAAAAGAAAAAAATTCTAAAGTTGAGAGCGTTCAGAAAGCTGAAAATGGTGGAACTGACGCAACATCTTTAAATGATGGTGGAACTGATGCAACATCTTTAAATGATAGTGAAATTCAATCTAACTCTAATGAAGAAAAAAATAAAGACGGGTCTTCACCTGTTGAAAGAAACAATCAGTTTAACGATTTAAAGAGAAGATATGGGATAAGAAGATATAAAATACAAGAAGTAATAAAACCAGAACAAATAATTTTAGTACAAATCTTAAAAGATGAAAGAGGTCAAAAAGGTGCTGCTCTTACAACTTTTATATCATTAGCTGGCAAGTATAGTGTATTGATGCCAAACACACCCAAAGGTGGAGGGATTTCACGTAAAATAATTAACTCTGATGATAGAAAAAAAATTAGATCAATTCTTCACGAAATAAAAATACCTGAAACTATGGGATTAATCGTTAGAACCGCTGGCTTAAATAAAACTAAAAATGAAATTAACAAAGATGTTGTAAATACAATAAGCGAATGGGAAACTATTAAAACTAAAGCAGTTAAATCTATTGCGCCGAGCTTAGTTTATGAAGAAGGAGATGTAATTAAAAGAGCTATAAGAGACGTATTCACTAATGAAACCAAAAATATAATTGTTGATGGAAACGAAGGTTATCAAAAAGCAAAAAATTTTATGAAATTTTTTATGCCAGAAAATATTAAAAAAATTAAAAAATTTAGGGGTAAAATACCACTTTTTCATGAAATGAGTATTGAAAAAAATTTAAACGGAATATTTGAACCCACTGTTAAATTAACTTCAGGTGGTTATTTGGTAATTAATCCAACTGAAGCATTAGTCTCAATTGATATAAATTCAGGTAAGTCAATTAAAGAAGTTAATATAGAAAAAACAGCTTTAAAAACAAATCTTGAAGCAGCTGAAGAAATTTCAAGACAAATAAAAATAAGAGATCTTTCCGGTCTAATTGTTATCGACTTTATTGATATGAATAATTATTACAACAGAAGGATTATAGAGAGAAAATTAAGAGAAAAATTAAAAGATGACAGAGCTAGAATACAGTTTGGGAGGATAAGTAATTTTGGCTTACTTGAAATGACAAGACAAAGACTAAGAGAAAGCTCAGTAAAATGGAACATGACACTTTCTCTAGATTCTTTTGCTCTAAAAATAGTTAAAAAAGTAGAAGAATTAGCATTTTTTAATAAAGCAAAAATTGTAAACTTAAGCGCTCCTTTAAAAGTTAAAACATATATAGAGAAAAATTTAATTAAAGAGATAGATTATTTTAAAAAAAAATACAAAATAGAATTTAATATATTAGCAGACAATATGCTTCTTATTCCTGAATATAAAATCGATTTACTAAATAAAAATAATAAAATTATAAAAAAAGTTGAAAATATTGAAGCAATTGAAAGTAATTTACCAAAAGTCAATTACGATAAAAAAGTTTTTAGTGGAAAAACTTTTAGAAAACCTAAGAAATTTAAAAAAAAATATAATTACCGACCAAAAAATAAAAAAGTTTTTTTAGATTCAAAAAAAGTAGTTGCTAAGTAAATTGCAAAAAAAATCAAATTAAATTATTTTGAGGTGACGATGAACTACCATAATTTCTTTTTTTCATACGTACAGCTTTAAAAGCTTTTCTTCCTGCTATAACAGCATGTTTCATTGACTCGGCCATTAATATAGGATTTTTAGATTCTGCGATTGAAGTATTTAATAATACTCCGTCACATCCCAATTCCATAGCAATAGTTGCGTCTGATGCAGTACCTACCCCAGCATCAATAATTACTGGGACCAAAGATTGTTCTTTTATCAAGGTTATATTTGTTTTATTTTGTATACCAATACCTGATCCGATTGGGGCTCCTAATGGCATAATTGCACAAGCACCAACGTCTTCTAGTTTTGATGTCATTATTGGATCATCAGAGCAATAAACCATAACTTCAAAACCTTCTTTAACTAATACTTCTGTTGATTTAATCGTTTCAATCATGTTTGGATACAAAGTTTTTTTATTTCCTAAAACTTCTAATTTTACTAATCTCCATCCTCCCATTTCTCTAGCTAACCTAAGTGTTCTTAAAGCATCTTCTGAAGTGTAGCAGCCGGCTGTATTTGGGAGATAAGTAATAGATTTTGGGTCTAAATAATCCATCAACAAAGGCTGATTTTTATCTAAAATATTTACTCTTCTAACAGCAACGGTAACTATATCGGCTCCTGAAGCTTTAACCACATTAGCCGTTTCTTCAAAATCTTTATATTTTCCTGTTCCTACAATTAATCTTGAATTAAATTTTTTATTAGCTATTGTAAAAAAATCTTCCATAAATACTACCCTCCTCCTATAAAATGAACAATTTCAACCTTGTCGTTTTTATGTAAAGTTAAATATTGGTATTTTTTTTTTTCAATAATTTCACCATTTACTTCTACTGCCACTTTATTATTTGGAATTTTAAGACTGTTCAACAATTCAATTAAATTGATTCCCATATTTATTTCATAGGGATCTCCATTTAATTGAATTTTTGCCACATTTAAGTTATTCATTTATATTATTTTAACTTATTTAAATGATAAAAAAAATACTAATTATAAATGGTCCAAATCTAAATCTGCTTGGGGACCGTGAAGAATCTAAATATGGAAAAACTACACTTGATGAAGTCAAAAAAAATTGCAAGACCCACGCTAAATCTATTAACATTGAAATTGGATTTGAACAATCCAATATTGAAGGTGAAATTGTAACTATGATACAAAAAGCTAAAGATAATTTTAATGGAATAATTATTAATGCAGCTGGATATACACATACCTCGGTTGCAATATTAGACGCTCTTCTAGCAATTAAATTACCTACTATAGAGCTTCATATAACAAATATATATAATAGAGAAGAATTTAGAAAAAAATCTTTGATAAGTAAAGCTGCAATAGGAATTATTTGTGGATTTGGTATAAAAGGATATATTATGGCATTAGACTCAATGAAAGAAATTCTAAAATAAATGAAAATAAATAAAAAAATTATTGAAGAATTGGTTAGCTACTTAAAAGAATTTAATCTCAGCGAAATTGAGTATTCAGAAGATAAAACAAAAGTAAAAGTTTCAAGATCTTTGAATAATTCTTCAACTCAATTGCATGAAATAAATAATAATAAAACTGATATAAAAAAAGATATAGATACAAGTTTAAAAGTTACTTCCCCTATTGTAGGAACTGCATATTTAGCTCCTGAACCAGGTAGTAAAAAATTTATAGAGGAAGGACAAAAAATAAAAAAAGGACAAACAATTATGATTATCGAAGCTATGAAAACAATGAATCATGTTCCGTCAACCCAAGAAGGAATTGTCAGTAAAATTTTAGTTAAGGATGGAGATCCGGTAGAATTTGGACAACCTCTTATTTCACTTAAGTAATGTTTAAAAAAATTTTAATAGCTAATCGTGGTGAAATAGCTGTCCGTATTATACGAGCATGCAAAGAATGGGGCATAGCGACAGTAGCAGTGCATTCTGATGTTGATGCAGATAGTATGCATGTAAGGTTAGCAGATGAAAGCGTATGTATAGGTTCCCATCAACCTCAAAATAGCTATTTAAATATATCGTCTTTAATGTCAGCTGTTGATGTTACTGGAGCTGATGCAATACATCCTGGTTATGGGTTTCTATCTGAAAATGCACAGTTTGCAGATATTACTACTAAACACGGAATTAAGTTTATAGGACCTAGTGCTGATTTAATTAAAAAAATGGGTGATAAAATAGAAGCTAGAAAAATTGCAAAGGAAAATGGGCTACCTATTATTGAAGGATCTACTGAAAATGTTAATTCTCCTGATGAAGCAAAAAAAATTAGCAATAAGATTGGTTATCCTGTTTTAATTAAAGCTTCTGGTGGTGGTGGCGGAAAAGGAATGAAAGTTGTCAATAAACCAGAAGAAATAGAAAAATTATTTTCTATGGCAAAATTAGAAGCAAAAAAATATTTTAATAATGATGATGTTTATATAGAAAAATACTTTAAGAATCCAAGACATATCGAGGTACAAGTATTGTCAGGTAAAAATAAAACAATTCATCTAAATGAAAGAGATTGTTCAGTGCAAAGAAACCATCAAAAACTAATTGAAGAAACTCCTAGCCCAATAATTGATGAAAAGATTAGATCCAATTTATTAGAGCAAACAGTAAAAATGGTTAAAAATATTGGCTATGAGGGAGCTGGTACTGTTGAATATATATATCAAGATGGAAAATTTTATTTTTTAGAAATGAACACAAGGATTCAGGTTGAACATCCAGTTACTGAGGTAGCTACTGGAATAGATATAATTAAAGAACAAATTTGGATAGCCAACAAGGGAGAAACCGCTTTAACACAGGATGATGTTAAACCTAGAGGGCATGTAATAGAATGTAGAATAAACGCTGAAGATCCTAGTAAAAACTTTCAACCATCCCCTGGTATAATTAATGTATGTCATCAGCCTTCCGGATTTAGAACCAGAATAGACGGCGCTATATTTCAAGGTTGTAAAATAACTCCATATTATGACAGTTTAATTTGCAAATTAATTTGTCAAGGAAGAAACAGAACAGAAGCAATTCAAAGAATGTTAAGAGCGCTGGATGAGTTTGTGATCGAAGGTATAACTACAACTATAAATCTTCATAAAAAAATATTAAAACATGAAAAATTTATTAGTTCTGATTTTGATGTAAATTGGCTTGCTAAAGAGGCTTTTTATTAAATATTTTCACAATCTATAATCCATAAATCATATACTGGATGATCAATAGATTGCAAAGTTGGACTTGAAGCAAAGGTCCAGCCATTAAATAGAAAAACTTGGTCATTATCTTTCACAGAAAGATCCTTTACTTGTAGGTAAGCTACTGTATCTTGAAAACCACTATTATCAGAAAATTGGCATTTTAAAGCTTTAATTTCTAAAGGACCAAAAAATTTTTTTTTACCTACGAGTAACCTAATGTCGGATGTTTTAGCTGTTATTTTATCTAAAGCTTTTAAGTTAATATATATTTTATCATTTTTTTTTTTATTAACTTTTTTTAATACTTCCTCAGCATCACCTGAATCCACATTACTTTTATCTATTTTTTCTAGTTCGTCTTTATCTTCCTCAAAAGTTGGTGGCAATTCTTCTAAATTTATTAAAGGAACTTCTTCAATTTTATCAGCAGCATTTAATAATGATAAATTAGATATAGATACAAAAATAAAAAAAAATATTAAATTTTTAAAATTTCCAGGCTTCATATTTTTTCATATTTTTTTTACTCGAAGAAGAGAGCAATCCATCAGGTTTATGCGCGTTTACTGTTCCAGTTAAGTTTTCTTGATGTTCCTTTTGCCATGAATATTTTTTTTGCTTGTCTGATGGGATATTTCTTGATGTAAAATGTATCCAGGCATGCCATTCGGGTGGAATTTTTGAAGATTCTATATTGTTGTCATATACAACCCATCTCTTACCTTTTTTATTGGAATAATATTTATTACCAAACTTGTCTTTCCCTACTAACCTGCCTGTAAAAATAGTATAAATAAATGTTCCAAAGGTTTGTTTATACCACCAAGTAAATATTTGTTTTAAAATTTTCACACTAATTATATTCTGATTCGTTTTTTAAATTATAAAAGATTAACACAATTATAAATTGTAAATAATTTATTAGACTAAAACTATAATTAGTATATATCATATAAATGTTCTTTATATATAAAAATTATTTAAATTTTAAAACTAACTTATAATGTCAAAATACATAGTAGAAACCTATTATACCTGTACATTTAAAATTACTCATAAACTAGATGAGTTAAATGAAAAAAAACTTTCTGAACTTGAAAAACGTAATGATGGTGAAGTCAAAATAATCGACGTGAAGCTAAATAATAGAAAAACTAAAACTTCAAATAAAAATAAAAATTTTGAAGGTACTTTAAATAATAAAAGTGAAATAAATGTTCCTGACATATCTTCTGCGGTAAATCAGGAATTATTAAATTTGGATAAGTTGCAAGCCACTAATGAAACTAATGATAAAAATACAAAATCTCAGAAATTTTATAATAAAACTAATGATAGATCTAAGATGCCAGACAGGAGAAAAGGTTATATTCAAAAAGTAAGTATTGGTGACCATAAGATCTATCTACATACTGGCGAATATGATGATGGAAAAGTTGGAGAAATTTTTATTGATATGAATAAAGAAGGTGAATTAGCTAGATCTTTAATGAATAATTTTGCTATAGCAATTTCTTTAGGTCTCCAATATGGCGTACCTTTAGATGAATTTGTTGATGCTTTTATAGAAACAAAATTCGAACCTTCTGGGGAAATTAGAGGCAATGATAGGATACTTAATGCATCTTCAATTTTAGACTATATTTTTAGAGAGCTTGCCATATCTTATTTGAATAGAGAGGATTTAGCCCACACACCTTCTATTAGTAAACCTGAAAATGATAAGATAGTAAACGAAAATGAAGATACTTTTTTAAAATTAGTAAAAGGTATTACAAGTAAAGGTTTTGTTAGAAGCAACTACAAAGATAAATTGGTAGATTTAAGTAATATACGAATAAACTTAAAAAGTAATAAATAATTATTATTTCTTTTTTTCTATCACTTTAATATTTAACTCTTTTAATTGATCTAAACTCACATCGGAAGGTGCTTTCATCATTAAATCTTGAGCATTTTGGTTCATAGGAAACATTGTGACTTCCCTTATATTTTTTTCATTTGCTAGTAACATAACTATTCTATCGATGCCAGGAGCTATACCTCCATGGGGTGGGGCTCCATAACTCAATGCATTGATCATGCCACTAAACTTTTCATCGACGTGTTTTTTATCGTAACCAGAAATTGAAAATAGTTTATACATAAGTTCAGGTATATGATTTCTGATTGCACCTGAAGACAATTCAATACCATTGCAAACAATATCGTATTGATATGCCTTAATTTCCAATGGTTTATCAAAATTAATTTTTTTTAATTCACCTTGAGGCATTGAAAACGGATTATGACTAAATTGAATTTTATTTGTCAAATTATCCTTTTCAAACATTGGGTAATCAATTATCCAACAAAATGCAAATTCATCATCATTAATTAGCTTAAGTTCTCTGCCTATTTTATCTCTAGCTAATGCTGAAATTTTTTCAACTTCATTAAGTTTGTTGCAGGCAAAAAATATGCTATCACCAATTTCTGCTGACGTTAACTTCATTATTTCTTTTAACGATTCTTCAGAAAAAAATTTTCCTACTGGACCTTTTGCTGAAATTTTATCATTTTTTTCTAAGGTAAAATAAGCAAGTCCAAAAGCTCCTTCTTCTTTGGCCCATTTATCAATGCTATCAAAAAAACTTCTAGGTTTATCTTTTGTGTTTTTTGTAAGAATAGCTCTAACATTATATCCAGACTTTACTAATTTTTTAAATATTTCAAACTTAACATCATCCCTGGTAAAGATATTGGTTAAGTCTGATATTATTAAAGGATTCCTTAGATCGGGTTTATCTGTTCCATATTTTAGCATTGATTCTTTATATGGAATTCTCTGAAATTTTTCAGACTTTAACTTTTTATTTGAAAATTTCTTAAATATATTAACCATTAATTTTTCAACAACATTAAATACATCTTCTTGTTCAACAAATGACATTTCTAGATCTAGTTGATAAAATTCACCAGGGCTTCTATCCGCTCGTGCGTCTTCATCTCTAAAGCATGGAGCTATCTGAAAGTATTTATCAAATCCAGAGACCATAATTAATTGCTTAAATTGTTGTGGGGCTTGCGGCAAAGCGTAAAATTTTCCTGGATTTAACCTGCTTGGTACTAAAAAATCTCTTGCTCCTTCTGGACTTGAAGATGTTAAAATTGGAGTTTGAAATTCTAAAAAATCTATTTTTGACATTTCAGACCTGATAAAGGTAATCACTTTAGATCTTAAAATAATATTTTCATGAATTTTTTTTCTTCTTAAATCTAAAAATCTATATTTTAATCTAATATCTTCAGCATATTCTTGATCACTAAAAATAGGTAAAGGCAATTCTTTGCAATAACCAAGAGTTTCAAAAGATTGGATTTTTATTTCAATTTCACCTGTATCTAAATCTTTGTTAAAGGTTTCTTTAGTACGTGCAACTACCAGTCCTTCAATTTTAATAACAGTTTCTAACTGTAATTTTTCTAATGCTTTAAAATAATTATTGCTGTTATCTATAACACATTGCGTTAAACCATAATTATCTCTTAAATCGATAAATAAAAGATTTCCATGATCACGTTTTTTATTAACCCAACCAGATAAAGTGATTTTTTTACCTTTGTGATTTAATTTTAATTCGTTGCAGGTATGTGTTCTATATTTATGCAAAATGATTCCTTTATAAAAATTTATACCATTTTTAGTACTTCTTTAATCATTTTTAAACTAAATGGGGTTCCTTTTTTTAAAGAATATTTATCTAAAGTTAAAATAAATTGAGATATTTTTTCATATGACCTATCTATTCTTTTAATTATGTAATCAATGTGCTTTTTTTCAACCTTAATTTGCTTATCTGAAAAATTTTTTGCAATTATTACACTAATTAAGTCATCACTAGGCAGGTTGATTCCTATAACAATACCACTATTAACTCTTGATATTAAATCTGGCAACTTAAATTCGTATGAGCTAATTGGTCTTTTTGAGGTAATTAAACAATACTTATTGTCATGAACAGCAGTATTCCATAAAGAAAAAAGTAATTCTTCAGAAATTTTTTCATTTAAATTTTCTATAATTATTCCTTCCGTTGCTTTAAATTTTAAAATAGTTTTTTCTGTTAGTTCGTTAGAATTTATTTGCAAACATGGGGTTTTTAATCTTAAAATTGATGCCAAATGAGTCTTTCCAGAGCCTGAAGGTCCAAAAATATTTACAATTCTTTTAATCCAGTTAGGCCAACTATTTATAAAATCGTATGCTTTTGAATTACTGGGAGACACATAAAAATCTTCTTTTTTATAAGCCTTAATAGAAGGAAATTTTAAAATTAGCTGGTCATTCATTTATAGTAATTTCCCAATAACTTTGATTATTTTTTAAATTATAACCATATTTTAATAATTCATTATGTAATTTCTTTGGGCCACCATAATAATAAATCTTAAAAAGAGAATTGTTGACATCATACTCTTCAAGAGAATATTTATCAATTATACTTATTTTTTTAAAAATATTTTTAATTTTATTTAAATTTCCAAGATTGGAATGTTTAAATTGTATACTGATAGATAGTGGCATTAAAACATTAATAAGATTTTCTTTTTTCCAAAGATCTGTAATTTTAAGTTTTAAATCTTTTAAAATTGGTTTTAAAAATAATTCATTATCAATGCTGCTTAATTCATAAATAATATTTTTACTATTTTCACTTCTATTAAAATTTGTTTTTAAATAAACATTCAATTTATTATTTTCATAATTCATTAAAACAAAAGCAAAGTTTTTAACATTGTACTTATTAACAAGACTAAATATATTTAGTGCTTCAATTTTGTTTTTCATTTTTACAATTTTAGAAATATCATCTAGATCTTCCAGAGGTAGTATAAAATTTATTACTTCGCTGTTAATTTTAGTTTCAATCCAGTTTTTATAAAAAAAATTTTCATTAAAATTTTTTAAATCATTGTTAACAAATAAAACTGGATAAAATATTGCTGGTACTTTTTCTGGTTGAGAAAATGAAATACTTTTTTTTACTAAATATTTTTTTACTTTAGTTTCATTGAAAAATACTTTTGCTTTTAAAGTGTATTCTTCTTGTTTGTATTCCTCTTCAAGTATTTGAATGCTATTAATTAAATTTTTAATTTCTTTAATCTGTATGTTTTGTATTTTTTTTAAATCTTTTGTAAGTAAAATTTTTGTCATTAATGATTTAAAAGATACAGTTAAAATTTTGTCAAGGTATCTCTCTCTTGTAAAATTTATATTTATTATACCTTTGACTTCAATATTGCTTACATTAAATACGCTTTCATCTGAAAGCGTTTTTGTTAATGATGTGCATAAAAAAATAGTTGCTGTTAAAAAAATAAAAATATATTCTTTTAATGAGATTATTTGATATTTTATTAATAAAATTTTTTTCATGAAAAAAGAATACAATACTTATAAAAAAAGCGGTGTTAATATTTCAAATGCTGATAAATTAGTAGATTACATTTCAAAAATATCAAGAAAAACCTATCAGAAAGATGCAAACGAAAAATCTTTTAAAAATATTGGTAGTTTTGGATCAATATTCGATTTATCTCAATTAAAAATGAAAAATCCAATTATTGTCTCATCTACTGATGGAGTTGGTACTAAAATTGAAATAGCAAATCTGCTTAAAAAATATAATACCATAGGAATAGATTTGGTTGCTATGTGTGTAAATGATTTAATAGTTCAAGGTGCAAAACCAATTTTTTTTTTAGATTATATAGCAATAAATAAAATTGAAATTAATAAAGTTAAAAAAATTTTAGATGGTATTGTTATGGGATGCAAATTAGCTAAATGCGAATTAGTAGGTGGAGAAACTGCAGAAATGCCACATACATATGGAAATAACAAATTTGATTTAGCAGGATTTGCAGTTGGTGCTGTTGAGAGAGAAAATTTACTTACTAAAGATAAAATAAAAGCAAACGATGTTATTTTAGCTATTCCTTCTTCAGGTATACATTCAAATGGATTTTCTCTTATCCATCATATTATTAAGAAAAAAAAAATTCCAAATGATATTAAAAAAGATTTTATCACACCAACAAAAATTTATGTTCATGAAGTTAACGTAATTAATAAAAAAAAATTAATTCATGGATGCGCTAATATTACAGGGGGAGGATTGTTTGTTAATATAATTCGAGTTGTACCTGAAAATTTATCTATTAATATTGATTTATCTAAAATTAAAATTAAAAAAATTTTCAAATGGATAAAGAAGAATAATATTACAGATAGTGAAATGCTTAAAACATTCAATTGTGGTGTTGGGTTTTGTTTAATTTCAAATAAAAATAATGTTAATGAAATAAAAAAAAATTTTAGCAGGGAATATCGTCCTTATGAAATTGGTTTTATTTCAAAAAGTAATAAAAAAATTATTATACAAAACAAATTACAATGGTAGGCAAAGTAAGAACGTGTGTTTTTGTTTCTGGAAAAGGTTCAAATTTAAAGGCTTTAATCCAAAAATCTAATTTATATACCTTTCCAATAAAAATTGAATTAGTAATTTCTAATAACTTGAACTCTGGAGGTTTAAAAATTGCTAAAAAATATGGAATAAATACAAAATTTATTGAATTTAAAAGTAAAAATGAATTTGAAAGTAAAGCTTTGTCTGAGCTTAAAAAAAAACAAATAAAACTAGTTTGTTTAGCTGGATTTATGAAAGTTCTATCTACTAATTTTATTAAAAATTTTTCATATAAAATAATAAATATACATCCATCCCTTTTACCAAAATTTAGAGGTCTAGATACACATAGAAGAGTTTTAAAAAGTAAAGAAAAATACTCTGGCTGCACAATTCATTTCGTCTCTCCACGATTAGATTCTGGAAAAATTATTTTACAAAAAAAAATTTTAATTAAAGATAATGAAACAGTGAAATCTCTTAAAAAAAAAATTTTAATTTTGGAGCATAAGGCCTACGCTGAAGCTATTATATCTTTATTTTAATATTTTATTTAAAAAAGAAATTTATTTCAGTTTTTCCATTATCAATACTATCTGATCCATGAACTGAATTTTTATCAATTGATAGTCCGTATTTTTTTCTAAGAGTGCCTTCTGCTGCATTTTTTGGATCGGTTGCTCCCATTAGCTCTCTATTCTTCAATACAGCGTTCTCACCTTCTAACACCATCACTACAATTGGACCTGATGACAAATAATTGCATAAATCATTATAAAATGGCTTAGTTTGGTGAACCTTATAAAACTCAAAAGCCTCTTCTTTGGAAATTTTAACTTTTTTAATATTTGAAATTTTTAAATTATTTTCTTCAAAAAAAGATTTTATTTTATCCTCTAGATTTCTTTCAACAGCGTCTGGTTTAATAATAGATAAAGTTTTTTCAATCATGACTTACTCATAGTATTCTTTAATTAAATTATTTAATAATCTTACTCCAAAACCTGTTGCGCCTCCAGAATTTAAATTGGCTGCTTTTTTTGAAAAAGCCATTCCAGCAATATCTAAATGTGCCCAAGGAGTTTTGTTTATAATAAATCTTTGCAAAAACTGAGCTGCAGTAATTGATCCCGCCCCTCCTGCGTAATTTATATTTTGAACGTCTGCTATAGAAGAGTTTATTAATTTATCATAATTTCTATGGAGTGGTAATCTCCAAACCTTTTCATTAACATTTTTACTTGATTTAAAAATTTTGTTTGCTAAATCATCATTGTTAGAAAATAATCCTGCATATTCCTCTCCTAAAGCCATTATGATAGCCCCTGTTAACGTTGCCAAATCAATAATAAATTTAGGTTTAAACTTTTCTTCAGTATAAGTAAGAGCGTCAGCTAAAACAAGTCTACCTTCTGCATCAGTATTAAGTACTTCTATTGTTTTTCCTGAATAAGATTTTACTATATCACCAGGTCTCTGAGCATTTCCATCTGGCATATTTTCTACCAGACCTACTACACCAATAGCATTAACATTTGCTTTCCGAAGCGCAAGACTTTTCATTAGACCAACTACTACAGCTGATCCACCCATATCATATTTCATCTCCTCCATAAACCTTGCAGGTTTTAATGAAATTCCACCTGTATCAAAACAAACACCTTTACCTACAAAAGCTAATGGTTTACCAAATTTACTACTTGCTCCATTCCATTTTATAACTACTAAAAAAGTTTCATTTTCACTTCCTTGACCAACTCCCAACAAAGCGTTCATACCTAATTTTTTCAATTTTTTCTCATTAAAAATTTCTACCTTCAATCCAAGTTTAGAAAGTTTTTTTATTTCTTCAGTGTATTTTTTGGGATTTAATATATTAGGTGGTTCAGAAACTAAATCTCTGCTTAAAAATACTCCTTCTTTTATGGCATCATAATATTTATATTTTTTTTGTAAATTAGCTTTATGGTGCGTTATAATTTTAAAAATAATTTTTTTATTACTTTTTTCTTTGTTTGTAGTTTTATATTTATAAAATGTGTAGCTTTTCAAGTTAAAACCTAAGCAAAACTCTGAAAAAAAACTTACTAAGCTTTGATTATCAAAGTCTAAACTGTCTATATATAAGTCAATTTTATTTAAATCTTTTATTTTTTTTAAATGTGAAAAAAAACGTCCACCAATTTCTTCTGGATAAAAACTTTCATGTTTATTCTTAATTTTAACAATAAAACATTTTTGTGTATCGGAAATATCAAAAGAAACTATTTCTTCATTTTTTTTTTTAATTTTTAGAGTTTTAATAAAAGAATTTATTTTTTTAATTAATTCTTTTGATAAAAGACCTTTTTTATCTCTATATTGATGTTTTTCATTAACGAATATAGCTAGAGCATCGCTATCTGGACTCAAACTGCCTGTTATACTTGCCATTATGCCTCTCTTTAACGTATAAATTGAATTCTAACTAAAGTTGATTTATTAAGTATATATTACAACATTTATAATGAAAAATACAATTTACAAATACATATTTTATGAGTTTTCAGTCTACTTTATTACCGCACTACTTGCATTATCTTCAATAGTTTGGACCGTTCAAGCTGTAAATTATCTAGATTTAGTCACAGAAGATGGTCACGCCTTCTCTATATATTTTCTATACTCATTGTTAACTCTATCAAAAATTTTAACCAAACTTATTCCTTTTTGTTTTTTATTAGCTTGTGTCTTTACAATTCTAAAACTAGAAAAAGACAACGAATTAATAATACTTTGGTCTTCGGGTTTGAATAAAATATATATAGTCAACTACCTAATTCGTATATCTCTAATAATAATGTTTCTTCAATTAACATTAACAACAATTATTAATCCAAAATTACTACACTTGTCGAGAACAGTTTTAAAAAATTCTGAATTCGAATTTGTTTCATCAATGTTTAAAGAAAAGAAATTTAACGATGCGGTTGAAGGATTAACAGTGTTTATCAGTAAAAAAAACAATGACAAAAGTTATAGCGACTTGTTAATTAGAGATGAAAGTTCAGTTATTACTTCTGCGGGATCAAAATCTTCTACCATTTTTGCTAAATCTGGATATGTGAGCAAGGATGAAACAAAATTAATTTTACTAAATGGTTTTATTCATAAAAAAGATTATGCAAATAAAATTGATGTGGTTAAATTTGAAAAAACTACTTTAAACATAAAAGGCATTTCTACAAAAAGTATAAATAAACCTAAAATACAAGAAACTAAAACATTAGATATGATTCGATGTTTTAGGGGAAACCTTAATCCTCATAAAACCAGATTTAAAGTAACTCACAATTGTAATAAAACTAAAAGAGGTAAAATGGATATAAGGATTGAACTTAATAAAAGATTTGGAATGCCTTTTTTTATACCTGTTATAGCTTTAGTATGTAGTTTTTTACTTTCTTCACGTAGAGATAAAAAAACTTACATTTATAATAAATATATTTATTTTTTTATATCTTTTGTAATATTAACAATTGCTGAAATAACAGTTAGATACTCTGGAAATTCATGGAGTCATTCGGCTGTGTATTATTTAATACCAATAGCTACTATACCTTTGTTTTATTTTACTTTGTTAAAAAAATTTAAATATGAAAATTTATTTTAAAATACATGACTAAATCTTTATTAATAAATAAATACCTTGGCATAGAGTTTATTAAAATTGTGTTTAATACCAACTTGGTATTTTTTTTCTTAGGCTGCATAATGAATCTATTTGAAGAAATTAATTTTTTTAAAGATCTGGATGTAGGCTTTAGACTTCCTTTAGTATTAACCTTTTTATATGTTCCAAGTTTGTTAAATCATTTCTTTCCCTTTGTCATTCTAATATCTTGTATTTGGTTTTTTTTGAAAATTAAAAAAACAGACGAACTTACAGCTATAAATATTTCCGGGGTATCTAATTTATCTGTAATTTTGATACCATCTTCTTTGACAATTGTTTTAGGTATTCTTTTTGTGACCGCAATAAGTCCTCTTGCTGCGGGACTTGTTCAAAAATATGAATCTATTAAAGGGAGTTATGAAACAGATCAAGGATATTTAGCAGCAATTACAGAGAATGGTATTTGGATAAAAGAAAAAAATTTAACCAGAAATAGTTTAATAAGAGCTACTCATTTATCAGATAACAATCTAATTGACGTTTCTATCTATGAGTTTGATATAAATTATAATTTTGTAAGAAGGTTGGAGGCTCTATCAGCTAACATAAGTACAAAAGAGTGGTTATTAAAAAGTGTAACAATGGTTGATGGAAATGCTAAATCAAAATATATAAAAGAAATTACATACAACAGTATTTATGACTTACAAAAAATTAAAAGACTATATTCAAATTTAGACACTATATCTTTTTGGAACATTAAAAATGAGATAAAATTACTTGAAGAGAGAGGTTATTCAACAAAAGATATGGAAGTAAAACTGCATAAATCATATGCTTTTCCATTTTATTTATTAAGTATGGTTTTGTTAAGTTCGGTCTTTACATTAGCGTCTAATCGAAGAGATGGTAACTGGCATTACGTATTTATTTCAATATCTTTAAGTATATTAATTTTTTTCTTTAATGATTTTTCTGCTGCGTTAGGTAAAACAGAAAAATTGCCTTTAGAAATGTCTGTATGGATGCCCATAATAATCATTCTTATTTTAAGCTCAATAGGATTAATACATGCCAATCAAAAATAAAAAATACATTTTAATTATATTTTTATTAAGCTGTTTGTTTAATGCCAATCTTAATGCTGACGATTTTAGTATTGAGGCAAAAGAAATTATTATTGATAAAGAAAATAAAATAATAGTAGGTATTGGTTCGGTAGTTGCAAAGGATAATGAAGGAAAAATTATAAATGCAAATAAAATAACTTATAAAAAATCAGAAGAATTTTTATTGGCTGAAGGGGATGTTAAAATTAACGATAATGCAGGCAATATATTAATAACAGAAAAAGCTACATACGACAAACTCAAAGAAAAAATTATAACATATGATAATTCGAAGTTATCTTTAGAGGCTGGGTATACTATTAATGCCAAAAACATTTCATATGATGTTGGTAGAAAATTATTACGTTCAGATCAAAACACTATAGTAACTGATCTTGATGGTAATACTATTAGTGCATCCATGTTTCAATATGATTCTTTAAATAATTTGTTTTCTTCTATAGGTCAAATTAAAATAATAGACGTACAAAAAAATAAATATTTTTTTAAAGAAATCTATGTTGATACTCTAAAAAGAGAAATGATTGGGTCTGATGTTAGTATTGTGCTAGATGAAGCAAGTTTTGGACTGAAAGAAAAAAATGACCCACGTTTTGCAGCAAATTCTGCCCTGATTACTAAAAATAAATCTGAATTATCAAAAGGCATATTTACTATATGCCAAAAAAGAGAAGACAATAAATGTCCTCCCTGGACAATCAAAGCAAAAAAAATTACTTACGACAAAATTAAAAAAAATATTTACTATGAACATGCAACTTTGAAAATATATGATGTTCCTGTATTTTATTTTCCAAGATTTTTTCATCCAGATCCAAGTGTTAAAAGGCAATCTGGCTTACTTTTTCCTACTTACACGAGTAATTCTAATCTAGGTATTGGTTTAACCACTCCTTATTATTGGGCAATTAGTCATGATAAAGATATGACATTTTCTCCAAAATTTATAGAAAAAGAACATATTTTATATTTAAACGAATATAGACAATCATACGAAAATGGATCTTTAATTATAGATTCAAGTTATACAGAAGGTTATAAAAATACTACCTCAATTAAGACTGCTGGTTCTAAAAGTCATATTTTTGCTGATCTAAATTTAAATTTTAATAATTATGAAAGTTACCAGGGAATTTTAGATTTAAAAATTCAGCAAACCTCTAACAATACGTATTTTAGACAATATGGTTTAGATTCTAGCTTAGTTTCTTCTGAAAATACAAATCTTCAAAATAAATTGAAATACACTTTAAATAAAGATGATACTCTTTTTAGTCTAGATGTAACTGTTTATGAAGATTTAAGAAAATCTGATAGTGAAAAATACGAATATATGTTGCCTAATTTTTTATTTGAAAAAACTTATCTTACAGAAAAATTTGGTACAATAAACTTTGTAACAAATGCGTATCAAAATAAATTTGATAAATCCAATAATGTTTATAAAAAGAAAACTTTTTTAGTAAACGATCTAACTTGGTCACCTTTAAATAATATTACTAAAAAAGGGTTTGTTAATTCTATAGAAGGTGCAATTAGAAATAGAAATTATAAAGCTAAAAATACTGATGATTATAAAAATGATAGTACTATTAACGAATTTCAAAGTGTAATTGCATTTAAATCTACACTTCCATTAAAAAAAGATGGGATTAACTATTCTAATATTTTTTCACCTAAATATATGGTTAGGTATGCGCCAGGACATATGAGAGATTTAGGCTCTTCTGATGGAAGTTTTAACTATAATAATTTATATTCACTTAATAAAACGAGTGAAATAGAAAATGGTTTAAGTGCAATATTAGGTTTTGATTTTAAAACTAATAAAAAAACTACAGACAATAAAGAGATGCAAAAATTTTCTATGTCTTTAGGGCAAGTTTTTAGTCTAAAAGAAAATACCGATTTACCTGTAGGAAGCTCATTAAATGATAAAACATCTGATGTAGTAGGTGAAATTGGTTATAATTTTTCAGAAATTAGCACGATTAGTTATAAATTTGCATTAGATCAAAATTTAAACGATCTTGTTAATAACGAAATATCAACAATATTAGATTTTGGACCACTCGCATTTAATTTAGACTACTTGGAACAAAACAAACATAGAGGAACAGAACATTATGTCAGCCCGGGAATTACATTAAATTACAATGATAATAACAAGTTCAATTTTAGTACAAAAAAGAACTTTAAAACTGATAGTACAGAATATTATGATTGGAAATATCAATACGAACTTGACTGTCTCACGGCTGGATTGGTTTATAGAAGAGAATTTTATAATGATAGTGAATTAGATAAAAATGATACTTTAATGTTCACAGTAAGGTTTGTTCCGTTTGGAGCAGTAAACGGGCCTATTCAAACACCGTGAAAAAAATAAAAAAAATAATTACTTCTTCTTTAAAGTTAGTACTAATTTTAAGCATTGCACTGACTTTGTTACTCTTTTTTTATACTATTTTTTTTTATAATCCAAATCATCAAAATAATATAAAAAAAAATCAAATATCTAAAAAAAATAATGAAATAAAAAGTAATGAAGTAGAACCAATAGAAAAAAGTAAAAAAGAATTACCGAAAAAAATAAAACCGAAAAAAACAGAAATAAAAGATGGTTTATATGCAACTGTAGGAAGTAGAGCTATTACAAAATCTGATATTATGAATGAAGTAAAAATGATATTAATAGTTAATAATATCACGTATACAGCTGAACAACAAAATTCACTTCAGCGTACGGCAATAAAATCACTTGTAACAAGAAATATTAAAGACATTGAAATAGAAAAAAATAATTTTTTAACAATTAATGATCAAGACTTAATGAATGAACTAACCAGAAAAGCAAATAACCTAGGCGTTGATTTGGAAACATTAAAAAAAATATGTGAATCTCAAGACTTTGATTTCGGTATAATAGAAAATGAAGTAAAAACTAAATTATTATGGAATAGTTTAATATTCCATTTATATAGAGATAAATTATCTATAAATTTTGAAGAGATCGATGAACAATTAAAAACAAAAAAGATAGATCAAAATCAAAATATAGAAGAATTCTTAATTTCTGAAATTTTATTGAAACCGGAAAGTAAAGAGAATGTGCAATCTCAAGTTGATGAGCTTATAGAAAAAATTAAAACTGATGGTTTTAAAAACGCTGCCATAGAATTCAGTATATCTCAAACAGGAACCAAAGGTGGAGATCTAGGATGGTTAAACAAAAATCAAATTTCAAAAAATTTTATGCCTATAATAGAAAGCACTCCAATCGGTGAAATTTCTAAACCAATTGTATTAAAAGATGGTATTTTATTTTTCACTGTTAGAAACAAAAGAATAAACAAACAAAAAATTGATTTGGAAGAATTAAAAAACCAACTTGTAAGTTTAGAAAAAAATAAAATATTGGATATGTATTCTATGACGCACTATGATAATTTAAAAAGATCTGTTGGAGTAAATTTTTTTAATGAGTAAGCCTATAGCAATAATTGCTGGTGAACCAAATGGTATTGGGTCTGAAATTATATTTAAAAGTTGGTTGCTTAGAAATAAATACCAGCATAAATCATTTTTTGTTATTGGTAACGTTAAACTATTAAATAAGCAAAAAAAAAAATTAAAATACAAAATAAAAATAAAAGAAATCAATATTGACTCTTTTAATAAACAAAATTTAAAAAATGACCATTTGTTAGTTTATAATGTAGATTATAAACAGAAAAAATCTTTTGAAAAAATATCAAGTAATTCAAATAATTATATTTTAGAATGTTTCGATGTTGCTATTAAACTAGCTTTACAAAAAAAAATAATAGGTATGATCAATTGTCCAGTTTCAAAAGAATTTCTTTTTAAAAAAAAACATCAAGGTATCACTGAATTTCTTTCTACAAAAACAGCAAGAAAAGGTAATGAAGTAATGTTAATCTATAATAAAAATTTATCAGTATCACCAATCACAACTCATATAGCTCTAAAAAAAGTAAGTTCAAAAATTAAAAAAAATAATATTATCAAAAAAATTATAATTATAGAAATTTTCTATAAAAAAATTTTTAAATTTAAACCAAAATTTGGAATTCTTGGCCTAAATCCACATAATTTCATGCACTCAAAAAAAGCCGAAGAATCAACAATTATTTCAAAGGCTATAAATGAATTGAAGAAATTGAAAATTAATGTCTCTGGTCCTATTCCGACTGATTCAAGTTTTATGATTCAAAATAAAAGTAATTTTGATGTAATAATTGGAATGTATCATGATCAAGTACTAACACCATTTAAAGCATTGTATAATTATCAAGCAATTAATATTACATTAGGTTTACCATTTATCAGAGTATCGCCAGATCATGGTGTGGCAAAAGATATAGCTGGAAAAAAACTTGCTATTTCAACAAGCATGATCGAATCTATTAAATTCTTTAACAATATAAAATAATGAAGATTGATTTTTCACAAAAACCTAAAAAAAGTCTTGGTCAAAATTTCTTAATAGATAACAATATAATAAAAAAAATAATTGAAATTGGTGAAATAAACAATAATTCGACTGTAATGGAAATTGGACCCGGATATGGAAGTTTAACAGAATTATTAGTAAATAAAAGTCCAAAAAATATTATCGTTATTGAAAAAGATATTAAGTTGTACAAACTTTTAAAAGAAAAATTTATAACATGTGATAATATTAAAATATTAAATAAAGATGTTTTGGATGTTATAAAAAAAAAAAATTTAAATAAAAATATTATTGTTTATGGAAATTTACCATATAATATTTCAACTAAGATATTATCGACATTAATACTACTTAAAAAATGGCCTCCTTGGTATCATACTTTGATTTTAATGTTTCAAAAAGAAGTAGCTGATAGAATTATAGCTAAAACTAATACTAAAGCATATGGAAGATTAGCAGTTTTATCAAACTGGAGATTAGTAGTAAAAAAACATTTTGATGTATCAAATAATTGCTTTTTTCCTAAACCTAAAGTTACTTCCACAGTTCTTTCTTTTAGACCAATTAAAAATAATAAATTTAAATTAAAAAACCCTAAAAATTTAGAAAAAATAACCCAATTATTTTTTTCAAATAGAAGAAAAATGATAAATAAAAGTGTTAAAAAAATTTTTAAAGAAGACAAATTAATTGTTGATAATTTAAATATCAATCTAAAGCAAAGACCAGGGGAATTAAAAAGTGAAATTTTTCACAATATCGCTTGTCAGTATGAAAAATTATTTGGTTAGTTTTTCAATCATTTTTTTTATATCACCATAATTTTGTTTAATTTTTTGACCTTTTTTCTCAGAAAGAATTATATTCATGATTTTTTTATAACATGAATCTAAATTATCATTAACAACAACGTAGTTATAGTCGTTCCAATGCGAAACTTCTTCATTAAATTTCCCCATTCTTTTTTCTATTAACTTTTCCATGCCAGCATGTCTATTTAATAATCTTTCTTTTAAAATTTTTATATTGGGAGGTAAAATAAATATTGTCACAAGAGATAAATCTTTAATTTCTTTTAACTGTTTTGTTCCCTGCCAATCAATATCAAACAGAACATCTTTATTATGGTATAATAAATCCAATACTGATTTTTTTAATGTTCCATAGCAATTATCAAAGATATTTGCGTATTCATAAAAATTTTTTTCATTTATTAAATCTTCAAATTCTTTTCTGCTAACAAAATGATAATCTTGTCCATTAATTTCATTTGGTCTAGGTTTTCTAGTTGTGTATGAAATTGAAATTTCAAAGTTTTTGTTATGATCAGCTAGCTTTTTAGTAAGAGTAGTTTTTCCTGCGCCTGAGGGGGATGAAAGCACAAATAACATCCCTTTTTTTTCGTTTGCCATAATGTTCTGTTGGCTTGGTACTTTTCTTAAACTTTAAGCTGATTTACTTTCAATAAATTTAATCGCATCACCTACTGTTAGTATTTTTTCAGCTTCGCTGTCAGAAATTTCTGAACCAAACTCTTCTTCAAATGCCATTACTAGTTCTACTGTATCTAAACTATCCGCACCTAAATCATCTATAAAGTTTGCTTCATCTAGCACTTTTGTTTCTTCAACTCCAAGATGGTCAGCAACCATTTTTTTTACTTTTCCTGATACGTCTTTTGTCATATTAAATTCCTTATTTAAAGTTATCCGTTCTTAATAAATTATTAATTAATTTTGTCAAGACATATACATTCCACCATTTACATGTACTGTTTCGCCAGTTATATATGAAGCCTGGTCTGAAGACAAAAAAGCGGCACAATTCGATACATCTTCACCTGTACCTAGCTTTCCCATTGGAATTCTCGATGTTAAATACAATTTTACCTTTTCGGCAATATTCATTGTCATGTCAGATACTATAAAACCAGGTGATATGCAATTTACTGTTATATTTTTTTTTGCATACTCAATAGCTAGACTTTTTGACATCCCAATAATACCTGCTTTTGATGCAGCGTAATTTGATTGACCTAAATTTCCAGTGTGAGCAACTACTGAAGTAATATTAACTACTCTGCCAAACTTTTTTTTTAACATTTTTTTTATCGAATACTTTGCTAATAGGAATGTAGAAGTTAAATTAATATCTATTACTTGTTTCCAGTCATCATCTTTCATTCTTAACGATAAATTGTCTATATTTTTTCCAGCATTATTAATTAAAATATCTATTCCACCTAACTCTAAATTTACATTTTCCACAAATTCTTCGATTCTTCCATGTTCAGACATATCAAATTTTTTAACTTTGATGCTTGGGTAATTTTTTTTTAAGATATCTAATTTTTCTGTTTTTGTTCCAGTGCCAATAACATTTCCTTCTAGGGATACAAACTTTTTAATAAGTTCATTTCCAATTCCACCAGTAGCTCCGGTTATTAATATATTTTTATTTTTAAAACTTATCATTTGTTATATCTTTTATAGAATTAATATTTGATACTTTAACATCTTTGTTAATTTTCTTTACCAAACCTGAAAGCACTTTACCAGGACCTATTTCTAAAAACTCTTTTACACCTTTTTTTATCATATAATCTACACTTTCTCTCCATCTTACTTTTGAGGTTATTTGATCAATCAAAAGTGTTTTAATTTTGTTAATATCATTTTCTTCTTCTGCTGTTACGTTACTTATTATATTTGGGTGTGGTTTTAAAAATTCTGAACTTTCTATTTTACTTTTCATATGATTAGCAGCATTTATCATTAACGAACAATGAAAAGGTGCACTTACAGGCAAAATAATTCCTTTCTTTTTTTTATTTTTAAGATTTGCATGAAATGTATTTATAGCATTTTTTTTACCACTAACAACTACTTGCCCTTCACAATTATCGTTAGCGATTTCACATACTTCATCTTTTTCTTTTGAAAATAGATCAATTTCTTTTTGAACCTCGTCGATCGTCATTCCTAAAACAGCTAACATTGCTCCCTCTCCTGGAGGAACAGCTAATTGCATAGATTTGCCTCTTTCATGTAATAAATATGACGCTCTTTCTATGCTTAATGATCCCGCACAAACTAATGCTGTATACTCGCCCAGGGAATGTCCTGCAAAATAATTTGATGTTTTTAAATTAAAACCATACTCCTTATTTAAAACATTAAATATTGAAACACCTATAGTCATGATGGCAGGTTGAGTATTTTGTGTAAGTTTCAATTCAGACTCTGGGCCATTTAAAATAATTTTTGAAAGTGAAAAATTTAGGGCATCATCTACTTTAAGAAATATTTCTTTTACAATATCAAATTTATTATAGAAATCTAAACCCATTTCTATATATTGCGAACCCTGACCTGGGAATAAAAGAGCTTTCATAAGTAAATAAGATTATAATATAATTGAATTTTAATAGTTGTATAATGAAATTTTTAATAGTATAAAACACCCACCTCTACCAATAAAAAGGTGGATTTTTCGGGTAAAAACCGAATTAACCAAGGAAAAACATATAATGAATAACTACGAACATACTTTTATAACAAAGCAAGATTTGTCTGATAATCAAACGAAGAGCCTCCTCAATAAGTATCAAGACATAATAAACAAAAATTCAGGGAAAGTTTTAATAACTGAAGAATGGGGATTAAGAAATTTATCACATATTATCAAAAATAATAAAAAAGGATTTTATTTTCATTTTAAGTTTGAAGGAATTGGAAAAACAGTAGAAGAATTAGAAAAGGCAGAAAACATAGACGATTCTCTTATTAGATATCTAACAGTCAGATTTAAAAAACTAGATCTTGAAACAAAATATTTTGATAAAAAAGATTATTATTAATTATGAAAAAAACTAAAAGATTTAAGAAAAATACTAAAGGTTCAAAATATTCAAAACTGAGTTTGTTTCAAAAACCAGACTTAAAATATAAATCATGCCCATTATCAGGAAAAGATGCACCAAAAATAGATTATAAAAATTTAAAATTATTAAAAAGATATTTGTCTGACAGTGGAAGAATTATGCCGACAAGAGTTACTTCAGTTTCAGCAAAAAAACAAAAGGAAATGGCAAATTCAATTAAAAGAGCAAGAATTTTAGCTTTAATTTAAAGGGATTTATGGAAGTTGTTTTACTTGAAAATATTAAGAATCTTGGAAACATCGGAGATATAGTTGTTGTCAAAAGAGGACATGGGCGAAATTTTCTTATTAAATTTGGCAAAGCCTTAAAAGCTTCAAAAGAAAATATAGAATTAGTTAACAAAAAAAAGGAAGACCTAAACATTAAAAATATTGGTTTAAAAAAAGAAGCTAAAAAAATATTTGAATTAATTAATAACAAAAAGTATAAACTTTTTAGAAGATCAAAAGATAATGATGAGTTATATGGTTCTGTAAAACCCAAAGAAATTTCTAAAAATATTAAAGATGTTGAAAAAATAGAAATTAAAGCTTTGCAAATTGATTTAGGAAAAGAAATTAATAAAATTGGATCTTATAAAGCTGTAATTAATTTACATGCTGAAATTCAAGCTGATATTCATATTGAAGTTGTAAAAGAAAAAGACGAAAACTAATTTTTTCCACAAATAAGATAATTTATGTATAACTTTATTATACATTTAATTATTTTTTTAGTATTTAATAGTAAAAAAATCAATGAAACAACCACTCAAGATAGTTGAAAATTCTCAAAAAAGCATGCCTTGCAATATTGAAGCTGAGCAAGCTGTTATAGGCTCTGTCTTAGTATCGAATGATATATATGATGAATTAACTCCTATAATTGATTCTGAAAAATTTTTTGATCCAATTCATGCAAAAATTTTTGATACTATAGCAAATTTAATATCGAAAGGTCTTTTAGCTAACCCTATTACCTTAAAGAATCACTTTGAAAACAATCAAGGCTTGAAAGAACTGGGGGGGCAAGAATATTTAATTAAAATTACTAAATTTTCAACATCTGTAAAACAAGCTATTGATTATGCAAATATTGTTCAAGAAATGCATGTCCGAAGAGAACTTATAAAACTTTCTGAATCTGTTTTGGATCAAGCTTCTAATGCTGAGGAAGCTTCAATAACTGGTGAAGAAATGATTCAAAATACTGAAAAATCGTTATTTGATTTAGCTGAAAGAGGACATTTTAACCAATCTTTTATGAAATTTGAAAGCGCACTTAAACAAACTATTGATATGGCAAAAAGTGCATATCAAAATGAAGAAGGTATAGTTGGTGTCCCGACTGGTTTAGATGATCTAGATTCTAGATTGGGAGGTTTGCACAAGCAAGATTTAGTTATTATAGCAGGACGCCCTTCTATGGGTAAAACAGCCCTAGCTACCAACATTGCTTTTCATGCTGCAAAGAATATAGAAAAAAAAGGAATAAAATCCACAGTTGCTTTTTTCTCTTTAGAAATGTCTTCAGAACAACTATCAACGAGAATTCTTTCAGAACAGTCTAGAATAAGATCTAACGATATTAGAAGAGGAAAAGTATCTGAAAAAGAATTTGAAAAATTCATAGAAACCTCTAAAAATATTTTTGAACTTCCACTTTATATAGATGAAACTCCTGCAATTACTATTGCGGCAATAAGTAATAGAGCAAGAAGAATTAAAAGACTTTTTGGTTTAGAGTTAATTGTAGTAGATTATATTCAATTAATGAGATCAGGAAGAAAAATGGAGTTTAATAGAGTTCAAGAAATATCTGAAATTACACAAGGGCTGAAAGCTCTTGCTAAAGAACTTAATGTACCAGTTTTAGCTTTATCTCAGCTGTCTAGACAAGTCGAACAAAGAGATGACAAAAAACCCCAGCTATCAGATTTAAGAGAATCGGGCTCGATAGAACAGGATGCAGATGTAGTAATGTTTGTATTTAGAGAAGCTTACTACTTAGAAAGAAAAGAGCCCGCTTTAGGTTCAATAGAGCATGCTGAATGGAGACAGAAAATGGATGAAGTCTCTCGTCTAGCAGATATAATGATAGGAAAGCAAAGACATGGACCTACTGGAAATGTAAAAGTTGAGTTTGAGGCTATGTATACTAAATTTAAAAATTTAGAAACTAATTAACTTTAAACATTTCAATGTTTAAGAATATATATAAAAAAATAATTATTGAAAAACCGAAGTTAACCTTATTAATTCTGACGTTTTTACTATTAAGTTTTTCTTTTTTTGCAAAAAATTTTCAACTTGATGCTTCATCAGATACTTTGTTATTAGAAAATGATCCAGATTTAAAATACTTAAGGGAAGTAAATACAACATATGGTTCCAAAGACTATTTTGTTCTTACTTATACTCCTAATAATAATTTACTAGATCCTGATACAATTAATAACCTTACAAGTCTTAAAAATGATTTAACAAATCTAGAATGGGTAAATAATATAATTACTATTTTAGATGTTCCGTTGTTAAAAAATAATGACGATCCATTGTCAGAAAGAATTAAAAACTTTAAAACTCTATCAAGTGAAGATGTAGATAAAGAAAGAGGATTTGAAGAAATTATCAACAGCCCAATTTTTAAAGAATTTGTTATTAGTAAAGATGGAAAAACAAGTGGGATAATAGTCTATATCAAAACGGATAAGAAAATGGTTGATCTTATTAGAGCAAAAAATAAGTATTTAGACAAGTTAGGAGATGGTTTCGTATCAAATGAAGATGAGAATGAATACAAAAAATTTACTAAAAAGTACGACTCTTACAAAAAAATAAACAGCCAAAAAAATCATCAAAATGTAATAGAAATTAGAAACATAATTGAAGAATATAAAGATACCGCCGAGATTCACTTAGGTGGCATTCCTATGATTGCTGACGACATGATGACTTATGTAAAAAATGATATAATTGTTTTTGGAACTGGTGTATTTATTTTTATAATTTTTACTTTATGGTTTGTTTTTAGAAGCTTCTTGTGGGTTTTTATACCCCTTCTTAGTTGTTTTTTTTCTGTACTTATAATGGTTGGTTTATTAGGTTTGTTAGGATGGAAAGTCACAGTAATTTCATCAAACTTCATAGCTTTAATGCTTATCCTGACTATGGCAATGAATATTCATATTAGTGTTAGGTATTTGCAATTTAAAAAAGAAAATCCTAATACGTCTAATAAAGAAGCAATACTCTGGACGTCAGAAAAAATGTTTTGGCCAATACTTTATACAGTTTTAACTACTATTTGTGCTTTTCTCTCACTTATTTTTAGTGGGATAAAACCTATTATTGATTTTGGTTGGATGATGACCTTTGGTCTTTTAGTTTCTCTAACTGTTACTTTCACTTTGCTCCCAGCAGTATTAAGTATTTTAAATAAAGAAAATTCTAATTTTAAAGATGAGAAAAAATCAAAAATTACTTCTTATCTAAGTACAGTTGCACAAAAAAAAACCAAAACCATCTTTGTATCTGCAGCTTTAATAATTTGTGTAAGTATTGTTGGAATTTCAAAACTTGAAGTAGAAAATAGCTTTATCAATTACTTTGATAAAGATACTGAAATATATAAAGGTATGAAGCTAATTGATGATAAACTTGGAGGAACAACACCACTTAGTATAATAATTAAATTTCCGAATGTAGAAGATGAAGAAGTAGATGAAGAATTTGATAGCTGGGATGATGATGAGAAAGATGAAGCAAAATATTGGTTTACAAGGAATAAAATTGATAAAATTGTAAGTATCCATAACTACTTACAAAATCTTGACGGTGTTGGTAAAGTTCTGTCCTTTGCTTCAATAGTGGAAGTTGCTGAAGATTTAAACGGTGGTAAAAAATTACAAGGACTTGAAATGGGAGTCCTTTATACAAAAATACCTGATTCAATAAAAAAAGAAATAATTGATCCATATATTTCAGTCGAAAATAATGAAGCTAGAATAAGTTTGAGAATTATTGATTCTAAAAAAAACCTTAGAAGAAATGAACTGATTAAAAAAATTAATTATGATTTAGAAAATAAGCTTAATCTTTCGCCTGATGAGTTTAAGCTAGCAGGAGTTCTTATTTTGTTTAATAATCTTTTGCAAAGTTTATTTAAATCTCAAATACTTACACTTGGAGTTGTGATGGCAGGTATTACTTTAATGTTTTTGGTTTTATTTCGAAATGTAACTTTATCATTTATAGGAGTTGTTCCAAATTTTATGGCTGCTTTTCTAATTTTGGGTATAATTGGTCTACTAGGCATTCCTTTAGACATGATGACAATAACTATTGCTGCTATAACTATTGGCATTGCAGTAGATAACAGCATTCACTATATTTATCGATTTAAAGAGGAATTTAGCACAATTAAAAATTATAATAAAACATTAGAAAAATGTCATAATACAGTTGGTGTCGCTATCTTAAACACTTCGATTACAATAGTCTTTGGGTTTTCAATATTAGTATTGTCTAATTTTATACCAACAATTTATTTTGGTGTTTTTACTGGTCTTGCAATGCTGCTTGCCTTGCTCTCTGTTTTAACTCTATTACCCAAACTTATTCTAGTAATTAAACCTTTTGGAAATGAATAGCATAATAGATTTTATACAAAACAGTATATCAGCTTTCGATCTTATTGTTTTTCTAATTATTTTATACTCTATCATTCAATGTGGCGCAAAAGGGTTTATGAGAAGTTTATTATCTTTTTCTAAATGGTTATTTGCTTTGGTAATTACAATCATTCTTGTTCCTAAATTAAACCCATGGGTGCAAGAATATATTGAATCAAAATTTGTAGCAGATATTGGTTTAGGAATATTTATATATGTGCTTTCTTTGTTTATAATAATTAATATGGGTAAAGCTATAGGGAGTGCGGTTACTTGGTCTGGGCTAGGTTCTGTAGATAAAACTTTTGGATTAATTTTTGGTTTTTTTAAAGGTTACGTAATTTGTGTGTGTATTTTGTCTTTGCTTAATTGGTTTTATCCATCTCAAAAATGGCCTATAGAAACAGAAGATACTTATTCTTTCGATATAATATATAAAGGAAGTGAATTTTTAATTGAAGAATTTCCAAATACTAAAGATTACTACGATAATACTGAGGAAAAATTAGAAAATATTTAAATGAGTAGACTAAAAGAAGAATGTGGAGTTTTTGGAATATTTAATAATAAAGATGCCGCAGCCCTCACAGCATTAGGATTGCATGCATTACAACATCGTGGGCAAGAAGGTTGTGGTATTGTAACATCAGATGAAAAAAAATTTTATGCAGAAAGAAGACTTGGGCTAGTTGGTGACAACTTTACAAAAGGTAAAGTTCTAGAAAAATTACCAGGTAACTTTGCTATTGGGCACAATCGATATTCAACAACAGGCAGTAATTCAATTAAAAATGTTCAGCCTTTTTATGCAGATCTATTTGATGGAGGTATTAGTATTGCTCATAATGGGAATTTGTGTAATGCCATACATTTAAAGAAAAACTTAGTTAAGAATGGTTCAATTTTTCAAACTACATCTGATACCGAAACTATAGTTCAGTTAATTGCAAAATCTAAAGGAAAAAACATAGTAGATAAAATTATAGACTCACTTTTTAAAATACAAGGAGGTTACGCCTTAACAATTTTAACTAAAAATAAATTAATAGGGATTAGAGATCCTTTTGGAATTAGACCGCTGGTCATAGGTAGGCTAAATAAATCTTATGTATTAGCTTCCGAAACATGTGCACTTGATATAATTGAAGCCAAATTTTTTAGAGAGGTTAAGAATGGAGAAATAGTAGTAATAACTAAAAATGGCTTGGAAAGTATAATGCCATTTCCTAAAATTAAAGAACGTCCATGCGTTTTTGAATATATATACTTTTCAAGACCAGATAGTATTATTAATGGTACTAGTGTTTATGAATACAGAAAAAACTTAGGTGTTCAATTAGCAAAAGAAACTTACGTGGATTGTGATTTAATTGTACCAGTGCCTGACTCTGGTGTTCCTGCAGCAATTGGATATTCGGAAAGTACTAAAAAAAGTTTTGGGTTAGGAATTATTAGAAACCATTACGTTGGACGTACGTTTATAGAACCTACTCAACAAATAAGAAGTTTTGGAGTAAAATTAAAACATAATATCAACAAATCTCTTGTTAAAAATAAATCCATAACATTAATAGATGATTCTTTAGTAAGAGGAACTACTTCTGTGAAAATAATTAAAATGTTGTATGATTCTGGTGCAAAAGAAGTTCATTTAAGAATTGCCTCACCTCCTATAAAATTTCCTGATTACTATGGTGTTGACACACCGAACCAAAATGAACTACTAGCTTCTAAACTAGATATAGAAGGAATGAGAAAATTTATTAATGCTACAACACTAAACTTCTTATCAATAGATGGGCTTTATAAATCTTTAGGCTACAATAAAAGAAATTCCTTATATCCTCAATTTACTGACCATTGCTTTACTGGTGAATATCCAGTTAAACCTTTAGATGCAAAAAATATGGAAGAAGATGAAACAAAATTAATAGTAAATAATAAATAGAAAACTAATCATAACCATAGATTCGAGATTTTTCAGTATAAATATATAATTTACCATCACTAATTATAGGGTTAGATGTTATTGGTTTACCAATTTTTATAAAACTTTCAACTTTACCTGAAGAGGCAGAGCTAATAATTAAATATCCATTTGAAGTTACAGAGTATATTTTTCCAGAACCCATAATAAAACCAGTAATTTTGGTTTTCTTACTATATTTTTTTAAAATTTTTAAGACGAAAGAAGATGAAATCACTTTACCACTATAAGAATCAATAATTACAAAATAACCATTTTCTGTAACAAAAAAAATATTTTTTCCATCTACAATCGGTGTTCCAATAGAGCTCGCATCGTTTTCCCAATTCAAAAAACCACTTTCTAAATCAAAAGAAAAAAAAGTTTCTTTTGTTGAAAAAAAAATTTGTTGGTTATTAATAACAACATCAGAAGATTTAAAAAAGTCAGAAGCATGCAACAAATTAGAACCTGATGTGTTTAAAGACCATATAATTTGACCGTTAATTGAATTCAATTTTATCAAATCTCCAGAAGTATTGCTGGCAATAATATTTCCATCTTTTGACAATGCAATTGATAAATTATTTTGCGACTTGATAAATGATGATGTAGAACGAGCATCCCATGATAAAGATCCATTTTTCACATTTAAGGAAATAATTCTATTATCTTGATTGATTAAAAAAATCATATCATTGTTAATTTTAATTTTAGATTTTAAAGGAACGCCATGATTTTTAATCCAAATTAAATCACCATTAATTAAAGATAGGGAATAAACAAATCCAATATTATCTGCTACATAAATATTATCTTGGTAAATAGCAAAAGATAAGTGCTTGTATATTTTTTTATATAATTTTTGATAAACATTTTTTTTCCAAATAATGTCTCCATTTTTATTTAAAACAATTAGCGAGCCTTTGTCGTCCGAAAGAAGAATGCGATTTTTATAAACTAAAGGTTGAGTTGTTTTTTTTGAAATTGATAATTTGTTTTTTCCTACTTTTTTTTTTAAAAATAAATTATTAACTTCTGGTAGATAAATATTCCCAAGATTATTTTGATGATTTAAACCAGGCATCTCCCAGTTTAAATTTTTTTTAGGTTTAGATAAAGTTATTTCTTTTTGTAAAACTATTTCCTTAGTAAAAGTATTTTCGGAAGAAAATATTTTATCTAGGTTTGTATTTTCTTTTTGCTCTTCCTCTAATTTTGATAATCTTTTCCTTTCGTTATCTCCTTTCCCCCATATTCCTGTTTTATCATCAAATGAGCAGTTAGTTAATAGTATAAAAATTAATATAAAAATTAAACTTTTGCTTTTATTCATTTGATATTAATGCAATTTGTAATTTAGCGTGATTAAAAATATCATTTGGTATATTTTTAATTGTAAATATTTTATTATAAAATTCTATTGCTTTAATATTTTCATTTTTAGATGAAAAATAATCACCTATAAGTAATAGTACATGAGGTTTCCAAATTGTATTTGTGTTTAACAAGGTTTTTGATGATTCTAACAATTTTTCTTCATCAATATCATTTGAATTTAACAACATTTTTTTAAAAATTAATAAATTTTTCAAATCTTCTGGGAATTTATTTCTGTCTATAAGATGATCAAATAATTTTGATAGTTCAATCTTATCTAGAAATAAATTTTGATTAATTATTAAAAACAAAGCTAGGGTTGAGTAAGTTGAATCATTTTCATATATTATATTTTTTAAAATATTTTTTGCCTTATTGTTTTCTTTATTTTCAAGGTAAATTTTTGCTTCGATATATTTTTCTGATAAAGAAATTTTTTTATTTTCTTTGTAGGCAAAATAATAGTTCGCAGATACAAAAATTGTTACAGCTATAGCAATTAATATATATATTAAAATTTTATTTTTTTCATAAAATGCAATAAATTTATTTTTTTTTGTAACATTGTATTTGGCTTCAAATAAGTTTTGGTTCATTTATTTATATATATTTTTGTTAAAAGGAAATTTTCTAAGTTTAACATCTTTAACATAGCGTTTTACAGACAATTCTATGTTTCTTTTTAGATTGGAATATTTTTTTACAAATTTAGGAAAAAAATCAGATAATCCTATCATGTCATCCAGTACAAGGATTTGTCCATCGCAATATCTTGAAGCGCCTATCCCTATAGTAGGTATTTTAATGGTTTCTGTAATTTCTTTTGCTAAATTTTCAACTACACACTCAACTACAATAGCAAACGCTCCTGCTCTTGACACTTCAATAGCATCATTTAGAATTTTTTTCCTCTGGTTAGAATTTTTTCCTTGTAGTTTAAAATTGCTAGAAGTTTGCGGTAGTAAGCCTATATGACCAACTATAGGAATACCTTTCTTTACTAAAAATTTTATAATTTCTGCTATATTTTTTCCACCTTCCAGTTTTAAAGCATCACATTTTGTATGCCTAATTATTTTTCTAGCATTTTTATATGCTATCCTTTTACTGATATAAGTCTTGTAAGGCATATCGACAACTACAAGACTTCTTTTAGAAAACTCTTTTACAGTTTTACCATGAAGTATCATTTGTTCAATTTTTACCTCTCTTGTTGATTTCATCCCATATAAAACCATGCCCAATGAGTCACCTACTAATATTATATCGCAGTATTTATCTACAATCTTAGCTATATTTTTTGTATATGCGGTCAAGCAAGTAATTGGTGATTTGTTTTTTTGACTTAAAATTTTTTTAATAGTTATTTTTCTCATCGTCCGGAGATAATTTTTTAAATTTTTCTGCTATTTCTTTATTTTTAGAACAAAATAAATTGCAAACTTTTTTAAATCTATCAATTAGTTCTTTTGATTTCTTATAATCAGATTGCTTAATTTTAAGCATAGTTAACATAAAGATAGCTTCATCGTTATTGGGATTAATTGTTAACACATTAATCAGGTTTATTTCTTGTTCTTTATCGTTGCCTTTTTGATCAAAAATTTTTGCAAGATATAAATAAGAACCTGAGTTCTTAGGATTAAATACAATATCTTTTTCAAACAATATTTTAGATTTATCATATTGTTCAATTTTAAAAAGGGATATTCCATCGTTATAAAAATTTGACTGGTTTGCTAATACAACTTCTATAGGAAATAAATAAGTGAGAGTAAAAATAAAATGTATAACTATTTTTTTCATCATATTACTAATAATCATTTACTTATCGTACTTTTAAAATACCTTTGCAATAGATATATATTTCCTTAGATTCTTTTTTGCTAGCCATAGGTTTGTATATTACTATTTTTTTAAAATTACTCTTTGCCTTCTTGTTAATTTCTTCAAATATTGACCCCATAAATACTTTTGATAGGAAAACTCCATTATGAGATAAAATTTGTAATGCCAAATCCATTGCCTTTAAACATAATTCGCCAGTGTTGTACGAATCAAGTGATTTATTCCCTGTTGTATTAATAGCCATATCTGACAAAACAATATCTATTTTGCTTTTAAAATAAGAAAATATTTTCTTATTAATATTTTCACTACAAAAATCGCCATTTATAAATTCTACTGTATCTATTTTTACCATTGGCTTGATATCTACTGATAATATTTTACCTTTAATAATTTTTTTACTCGCTACTTGTGACCATCCACCTGGACAGGCACCCAAATCTAATAAAGATAAATTATTTTTTAAAAAATTAAATTTATTATTAATTTCTATAAGTTTAAAAGCAGATCTAGATCTGTATCCTTGGATTTTAGATTGTTTAATGAATGGATCTTTTTTGTTTTTGTTTATCCAATTTTTGGAAATTTTATTTTTTTTCAACTTAATTTTTTATATTAAAGTATATCTTCTATGTCTTCTTCTGTATCATCACTTTTATTAGAATATTTATTTTTTAAATGATTGTGGTGTAAATAACTTACTGGAATTAAACAAATATACGTTAGACCTGTTAAAAACAAAACTTCAAATGTGAAATAAATTAAAATACTTATATAAGTCCCAATTCCAAGTAATAAAAAACCACCTAGTCTTCTTGGTATTACAATTCTTTTTAAAGAATATGTTGGAGTTTTGCTGACCATTAGGACAGAAATTGTTAAAATAATTATTGAACTTATAATTTGAGTATTTTCTACGTTAAAAACGTTATTTAAATTTAAGATATTAATTACTTCATTTAAGTATAAAACTTCAGATATATTGCTCAAACTTAATATAAGTGGTAACAAAACTAAACCTGCTGCTGCTGGTGAAGGAACTCCTTCAAAGAAGTTAATTTTCCATGTTTCATCTTCATTAATATTAGTTAAATTAAATCTTGCCAACCGAAGAGCACAACAAACAGTATAAATTAATATTAACATCCATCCTAATTTTCCAAGATTATTTAAAGTCCAAAAGTACATTATGAAGCTTGGTGCTACGCCAAAACTAATCAGGTCTGTTAGAGAATCTAATTCTTTTCCAACTTTAGATGTTCCTTTAATTAATCGTGCAACTCTTCCATCAAGCGTGTCAAGAATAGCAGCCAGTCCTATGGCTATAACTGCCATTTCATAATTTAAATCTAAAGCAAATTTAATAGAACTTAATCCTAAGCAAACACCTAAAATAGTTAATGCATTTGGTAAAAGTGAAGCGGGAGTACTTTTTTTTAATAATTTATATTCTTTTTTATCTTCGTTCATTTTTTTGCTATTAGAGTTTCGCCAGCTATAGTTTTTTGGTTTACTTGCACTAATAATTTATACTTTTCAAAATACATATCAACTCTACTTCCAAATCTTATAATTCCAAATCGACTTCCTTGTTTAACTTCGTCGTTTTCATTAGCTTCACAAACTATTCTTCTTGCAATCAATCCTGCTATTTGTACTAAAATTATATTGCCTCCATCTGAATTTAAAATATTTACATAATTTCTTTCATTTTTTTCACTTGCTTTGTTAAATGATGCATTTAAATATTTGCCAGGTTTGTAAAACACTTGAGAAACTTTTCCAGAATTTGGAACTCTATTAACATGGCAATTAAATACATTCATAAAAATACTAACTCTAGTAAATTTTTTATTTTCTAAACCTAATTCTGAAGGTCCATTTGTTTCAAGAATTTGTGAAATTACCCCGTCAGCAGGACTTGTTAAGTAGCTTTCATCATTTATTGAAAATCTTTCAGGATCTCTAAAAAAATAATAAACCCAAACTGTTAAAATTAAACCTATTATTCCTAAAAAATTTGAAAGTAGTAAAAGTATGAATGTTATTGCGGCCGCTATAGCTAAAAATCTGTAACCTTCTTTATGCAGTTTTGGTAGTAAAAAATCTATCATCTTTATATCCTTTGTAATTTTAGTTAATATGTATATTAAGTAAGTAAATTCAATTGTTATAATTAAATTAAATGACTAAAATTGTTGTTAAAAACCCAATAGTTGAGCTAGATGGTGATGAAATGACTCGAATTATATGGAGTTTTATAAAGAAAAAATTAATTCTTCCTTATTTAGACGTTAACATCAAATATTTCGATTTAGGTATACAAAGTCGCAATAAAAGTTCCGATGAAATAACAATTGATTGTGCAAAAGCTATTCAAAAATTCGGTGTAGGAATTAAATGTGCAACAATAACACCTGATGAAAATCGTGTAAAAGAATTTAAGTTAAAAAAAATGTGGCGTTCTCCCAATGGAACAATAAGAAATATTTTAGGTGGAACAGTATTTCGTGAACCTATTTTATGTAGGAATATTCCAAAACTGGTTCCAAGCTGGACTAATCCTATCGTGATTGGAAGGCATGCGTTTGGAGACCAGTATAGAGCTACAGATTTTAAAGTTCCTGGAAAAGGTAAACTAGAAATGAAATGGACTTCAACAGATGGTAAAGAAGTAAAAAAATTTGAGGTTTTTAACTTTCCTAGTTCAGGTGTGGCTTTATCAATGTATAATTTAGATCAATCAATTAAAGATTTTGCTCGAGCTTGCATGAACTTTGGACTAAATAGAAAATGGCCAGTTTATTTATCTACCAAAAATACTATCTTAAAACATTACGATGGAAGATTTAAAGACTTATTTGAAGAAATTTATCAAAATGAATTTAAAAAAGATTTTGTAAAAAATAATATAACATACGAACATAGACTTATTGATGACATGGTTGCTTGTGCAATAAAATGGAATGGAAATTATGTCTGGGCGTGTAAAAATTATGACGGTGATGTGCAGTCTGATACAATTGCACAAGGGTTTGGATCTTTAGGCTTGATGACAAGTGTGCTTATGACACCTGATGGAAAAACAATCGAATCAGAAGCTGCGCATGGTACTGTTACGAGACATTATAGAATGCATCAAAATGGAGAAGAAACATCAACAAATCCTATAGCATCTATATTTGCGTGGACCAGAGGTCTTTCACACAGAGGTAAATTAGATAATAATACAAAATTAATTAATTTTGCTAAAAATTTAGAGAAAGTTTGCATTCAAACAGTTGAGAGCGGTTTAATGACAAAAGACTTATCTATATTAATTAGTAGCTCTACAAAATATTTAACTACGAATATGTTCCTTGAATCTATTAATAAAAATTTTAAAAAGGTTATTAACTAATATTTTTTATTATAAATTGATAAGCTACTTCAATCTTATCTTTAAAAAGTCCACCAGCTTGAGCAAAATCTTTTCTTCCACCTCCCCCATAGCCTCCTAATATTTTAGATGCTTGTTTTACAAGTAATACTGCATCAAATTTTTGTGTCAATTCCTGTGTGACACCAACAGCAACACCAATTTTTTTTTCAAAAATACTAAATGCAATTATTATTCCTTCTTTTATATCTTTCTTTCCTTGATCAACTACATTTCTAAGCTCTTTTGGCGGTAGATCTGTAATAACTTGATATCGCAATGTAAAGTCATTAATCTTAGTATCTTTGATTTTGTTTTTATCTTTATCTTTAATTATATTTTTAATTTTTATTAATTCCAATTGTTTAGCAAGATTCTTTATATTTTCATTTAGTTCAAGATTTGTATTAAAACTAGGTTTTGCATTTAGTTTTACAATCTCATTTTTTAATAAATCTATTTGATTTTTTAAATTTTTATTCGTGTTTGACTTATCAATTGTTAAACTTTTTTCAAATGCTTCCAGCTCCTTTTCTCTTAAAGCTTCAACTCTTCTTACCCCTGAAGCTATAGCAGACTGACTTATTATTTTAAATTTACCAATATCAGAGGTATTTTTGACATGAGTTCCTCCACATAATTCAGTTGAAAAAAAATTTCCAGATTCTTTACCCATAGAAAGAACTCGAACTTCATCTCCATATTTTTCACCAAATAGTGCAAGAGCTCCGTTATTTACAGCCTCTTTAGGTGTCATTACTCTAGTTTTTACATCAGTTGAACCAGCTATCATTTCATTAACTAACTGCTGTATTTGTTTAAGTTCATCTTTTTTAATAGGTTTATTATGACTAAAATCAAATCTTAGTTTTTCAGGGCTTACGAGTGAGCCTTTTTGTGTAACATGGTTTCCCAAAATTCTTCTTAGAGCTGCGTGAAGTAAATGTGTAGCTGAATGATTTGCTTTTGCGTTATTTCTTTTTTCTATATTAATTTCTAAATTTACATTTTCTGAAACTTTAATATTTCCTTTTTTAACGATTCCAATATGAACATGTAAATCTCTCATTTTTTTTTTTGTATCTTTTATCTTTATTTTGCAATTTGATGTAAAAATAGTTCCTTCATCCCCTACCTGTCCACCAGATTCTGCATAGAAAGGAGTTTGGTTTGTAATAATTTCTATTTCATCTCCTTCATTAGCATAATTTACCAAAACATTATTTTTTAATATTTTTAGTATCTGTCCTTCTGCTTTATTAAATTCATATCCCAAAAATTCTGTTGGATTTAATTCTTCCCTTATTTTGAACCATATTTCTTCAACATTTTTATCTCCGGAACCTTTCCAGTTAGCTCTAGCAAGATTTTTACTTGATTCCATTTGTTTTTCAAATTCATCAACATTAACTTTAATATTTTTAGATCTCAAAATATCTGATGTTAAATCTAAAGGAAAACCATAAGTATCATAAAGTTTAAAAGCTACGTCTGCAGGAAAAATATTATTTTTAACTTTTTCTATATTTTCGTTTAAAATTTTAATACCACGTTCAAGCATAGAAGAAAATTTTTGTTCTTCATTTTTTAGAGTTTCTACAATTAAATCTTTTCCTCTCTCTAGCTCTGGGTAGGTTTGCGACATCTCATTTAACAAAACATCAAATAATTTATAAAAGATTGAACTTTTATTACCTAAAGTATGTGCATGTCTCATACCTCTTCTCATAATTCTCCTCAGTACATACCCCCTTCCTTCATTGGATGGGAGAACACCCTCAGATATTAAAAAGCTGCTTGCTCTTAAATGGTCAGCTATTACTCTGTGACTAGGAATTGTTTTTTTGTTTATTGGTGCCTTAGTTAATTCAGATGAAGCTTTTATAATTTTTTTAAAATGATCTATTTCATAATTATCATGTGTTCCCTGTAATACTGCACTCATTCTCTCGAGACCCATACCAGTATCGACTGATGGTTTTGGTAAGTTAATGCGTTTATCTTTAGAGATTTGTTCGTATTGCATAAATACAAGATTCCATATTTCTATAAATCTATCACCATCTTGCTCTGGACTTCCTGGGGGGCCGCCTTTAAGTTTGCTTCCGTGATCATAAAATATTTCAGAGCAAGGACCGCAAGGTCCAATATCTCCCATTGACCAAAAATTATCTGCTGTTGATATTTTAATTATTTTACTTTCGCTTAATCCTGCTATTTTTTTCCATAGTTGATAAGATTCAATATCTTGTGAATAAACTGTTACACACAACTTTTCTTTCGGTAATTTGAACTCTTTAGTCAACAAATCCCATGCAAAATAAATTGCTTGTTCTTTAAAGTAGTCTCCAAAAGAAAAATTTCCTAACATTTCAAAAAATGTGTGATGTCTTGGTGTGTAACCAACATTTTCTAAATCATTATGTTTTCCTCCTGCTCTAACGCATTTTTGGGAAGTTGTAGCCTTTTTATATTCCCTTTGTTCGAGTCCAGTAAAAACATTTTTAAATTGTACCATACCTGAATTTGTAAACATCAACGTAGGATCATTGGCAGGAACTAGATTGCTTGACTCAATTATTTGATGATCTTGTTTTGAAAAATAGTTTAAAAATGAATTTCTAATACTTTTTAATGTTTTATCAGCCATCTAACTAATAAATACAGTTTTTTAGTTTGATGTCTAGATGTGTAGAAAGGCGCTTTTAAAGCGCCTTTCTAAGAGAGCGAAGTTTTTATTATTTTTTGTCTAACTCTGGTTTTTCTGATTCTGGTGTGGTTTTTTCAACTTTTTCGTTGTCTTCAATTTTTTTAGAAATTAAACCTGCTTTAGTTCTAATTGCCATCTCAATTTCTGCAGCAATTTTAGGATTTTGGTCTAAATAAATTTTAGCATTTTCTCGTCCCTGGCCAATTTTTTCACCTTTGTATGCATACCAAGCGCCTGCTTTTTCAACAACGCTAGCTTTAGCACCTAAGTCAATTAATTCACCTACCTTGCTGATGCCTTTTCCATACATTAGATCAAATTCAACCACTTTAAATGGCGGGGAAACTTTGTTTTTGACAACTTTTACCCTTGTAGAATTTCCTACTATTTGTTCTTTATCTTTTATTGCTCCAATTCTTCTAATATCTAATCTAACTGAAGAATAAAACTTAAGAGCATTTCCTCCTGATGTTGTCTCAGGATTTCCAAACATTACACCAATTTTCATTCTAATTTGGTTGATAAATATCATCATAGTGTTTGTGTTTGCTATTGAGCCTGTTAATTTTCTAAGAGCTTGACTCATTAATCGTGATTGTAAACCAACATGATGATCTCCCATTTCTCCTTCTAATTCAGCTCTCGGCGTTAATGCGGCCACAGAATCAACTACTATAACTGAAATAGATCCTGATTTAATAAGAGTATCTGCAATTTCTAAAGCTTGCTCACCAGTGTCTGGTTGCGATATTAAAAGTTCTTCAGTTTTTACACCTAATTTCTTTGCATAGACTGGGTCTAAAGCATGTTCTGCATCAACAAACGCACAAATACCACCATTTTTTTGTGCTTCAGCAACAACTTGCAATGCTAAAGTTGTCTTTCCAGAAGATTCTGGACCATAAATTTCTACAACTCTTCCTTTTGGAAGCCCGCCAATTCCTAGCGCCAAATCTAAGCTTAGCGATCCAGTTGATATAGCCTCTATATTCATAGCCGCCTTTTGTCCAAGCTTCATTACTGAACCTTTTCCAAAATTTTCATTTATTTGGCTGATTGATGCTTCTAAAGCTTTATTTTTTTCTTTGTTTTCTGCTTCTTGATTTTTGCCTGTCTTTACTATTTTTAAGTTATTTTTTGTCATGTTTTACCTTTTTTTAATAAATTGAGTTAACGAATCATAACTTAAATGTACACATTTTGTTCTTTTTATCAACTGTTAATAAATAATTTAAGGCTCAATAAATTTTATACAAAACTGCAATGACTATTTTTTTAAATTTAGCTGGTTAGCTGTAAGTCTACCTACTGCTGCTAATAAATCAAATTGAGATATAAGAAAACTTCTTTCAAAGATAGCTAGATTTATTCTTGAATTTAATAAAATTGTGCGAGATTGGATAACTTCTAAAGTGGTTCTTCCGGTGCCAGACTCGTATTCTTGAGTTATACCTTCATTAGCAATTTCGGCAGCTTTTACTTGTAGCCTAATTGATTCTAGCACACTTTTTGAAGATTGATAGCTAGACCATGCATTGGCAACTGCTATTTCGGTACCCTTTTTTCTATCTTCAAATAATAGTTGTTTTTGATTTCTAAGTTCTTTTGTTTTTCTTAGATTAAATATGTTGCTACCTCCAGAAAATAATGGCCAAGATGCGCTAGCAGTTACACTTTGTTGTGTTCTTTTATTTATAGTTGAACTCATTTCATCTTGCTCAGCTATCTTATAAGACAAAGTGGCGGAGGGAGAAAGCTCTGCACCCGCAATTTTTACATCTAATTTAGCTTGTTCAAACTCTAAAAGAGCAATTCTCAAATCAGGGTTATCTGAACTAGATATTTTGTAGGATGAGGCTAAGCTTTCAGGTAAATTTAGATTAATTTTTTTTATACTTTTGATGTTCTTAGATGGTTTTTTTCCAATTATTTTTTCAAAATTTGCTTTACTGGTAACAAGATCATTTTGTGCACCAATTAATTGAGCTTGAGCTCCAGCTAATGACGATTCTGACTGAGCCAAATCCGTTAAACTTATTTGACCTTTTTCAAGTCTATTTTGGTCAGTCTCCACTTGTCTTTCAAGTAAATCTATATTCATTAAGTTAATATTAACTTTTTTTATATTTAACAATAATTCAGTATGTACTTTAGCTGCATCCAACAGAATTTCTTGTTCCATTTTTTTAAGATAAAACTCTGCTAGAATTTGTCCGTATTTTTTTTTCTTAAAATTGGCAACACCACTTCCTCCTTGAAAAAGTTTTTGTTCAATTGTCATAGATTTTTCGGTAGGTTCGAAATTTGAGTCACTTCCATTTGTTCCAGTATTATCTAGATCTTTAACATAACCAGAAATTGTAACACTTGGTAAAAATTCGCTAATCGATTCTCGTTTTTCTTCTATTGAAGCTCTCATATTTGCACGTTCTGCATTCAATTTAGGATTTTTTAAATAAGCAGATCCTAAAGAATCTATTAAAGTATTAGCGTTTGATTCATTAAGGGTTATAAAAATTGATAATATTAAAACAGTTTTAATTAAATATTTCATATTACTTATCTCTATATAACACTTTTTTAACTTGATGATTATTATTTAAAAGCATAACTACGGCTGCAGATTTGCTTAAATCTTTAACCATTTGTAAAGTTATTCTTTGATAAAACATAACAAATCTTTTTATTTCTTTATAAGTCATTATTTTTTTTCTTGTCTGGTTACTTTTTTTTAATTTAACTTCTTGAGATTGTCTCCATTTCAGGACCATTTTAAAATTAGGAACCTTCATGAAAATATAATAATCAAGGAAAGAAAAAATATTTTGATATTCATTTTTAAGTTTTTGATTAACAAATTTTCTCCATATTAATTTTTTATCTTCATATTTTTCAAGATTATTTATTGGATTTTTTAAAGAAGCATTAGTTCCAGCTTTTGCTCCAACACACCATCCTTCGAATATTACTATTTGCGGTTTTTTATTAATTATATACCATTTGTTTTTTTTAAGGCGATCATCTATTGATTTATCAAACCTTGGCACTTTTATCTTTTTAAATTTTTTTCTTTTCAAGGATTGAAAAAATAATTTTATTAAGTTTGTATCATGGGTTCCAGGAACTCCTCTTGTTTTAAAAAGAGGATGTTTTTGTTTTGCCATTTTATTTCTATCAGCAGATGTTTTGTAAAAATCATCTATAGATACAACACATACATTTCTTTTAAAGAAATGTTTTAAAATAATTTTTAGAATTTTTGCAACTGTTGTTTTTCCTGAGCCTTGACTAGCAGACAAACCTAAAAACAATGTTTTTTCTTTTTTGAGATATTGTTTATTTATCCAAAATGCCATTGGTATATATATTTCTTTAAGATTT
>CAJQRW010000019.1 GCA_905612415.1 uncultured Pelagibacteraceae bacterium | reverse complement strand
GTTTTCAAAAACTCTTGTTGGGCTTGAAACAACTAATGATCCCCGATAAATTGTATCTTTAATAAAGGATCTCACAAAGTTGAGTGGTTTATTTTCAACTGTTTCAATAAAAATTAATATTAATGAAAGAAGTATAAGAACAAATAAAGAAAATCTTTGTTTTGTTCCTTTAGAAAGTAGAGCTGAACGTATTGATATACCTACATCTTCTCGGTTTGTTTGCATAATTAGTTTTGCTGATAATACTAATCACCTAATAACATATTAGAGAATGAATCTTCTTCATCTAAAGCTTTGCCTGTTCCAAGAGCAACACAAGATAATGGGTCCTCTGCAATTACTACAGGTAATCCTGTTTCTTTTGTAATTAATTTATCTATATTTTTTAATAAGGCTCCGCCGCCAGTAAGCACCAACCCCATATCAACAAGGTCTGCTGAGAGTTCTGGAGGAGTTTTTTCTAGAGCATCTTTAATTCCGCCTAAAATTTGTGCAAGAATTGGTTTTAAAGCTTCTGCAGTGTCTTCTTCTTTTAATGAAATTTCTTTTGGTGTACCTGATCTAATGTCTCTACCTTTCATTAAGTAAGTATTGCCGCTTGTTGGTAAAGCTGTTCCTATCTCTTTTTTTATTTTTTCAGCACTAGCTTCTCCTACTAATAAATTGAAATTCTTTCTCATATAGCTAATGATACCAGTGTCCATTGCGTCTCCTGCAACTCTCAATGAGTTAGCATAAACTACTCCACCTAATGACATGATTGCAATTTCTGTAGTTCCTCCACCAATATCAACAACCATAGATCCTGTTGCTTCAGAAATAGGGAGGCCTGCTCCAATAGCTGCTGCAATAGGTTCTTCAATTAATTGAACTTTTCTAGCTCCTGCTGCTAATGCTGAATCTTGGATAGCTTTTCTCTCAACCGGAGTAGAGCCTGTTGGTACACAAATTAATATTCTTGGATTTGCAAATGCTTTTTTTTTATGAACTTTTTTTATAAAATGTTTGATCATTTCTTCAGTTACGACAAAGTCTGCTATCACTCCATCTCTTAAAGGTCTTACTGCAGTTATGTTGCCTGGTGTTCTACCTAGCATTGTTTTAGCTTCATCCCCCACAGCTAGTACTGATTTTTTTCCTCTTTCTTCTATTATTGCCACAACTGATGGTTCGTTAAGTACAATACCTTCACCTTTTACATAAACTAAGGTATTAGCTGTACCTAAATCAATAGCCATATCTGTTGACCAAATTTGACTAAATTTATTCATAGATTTAAAAAAATTAAACATTATATCCCTTTCATTTTTTGTTGCTCATACTCTTCAGGAGCGGTTTTGTTTCTTTTAATAATCATCTTATTTAATGCATTTAAATAAGCATTAGCAGAAGCAACTAGAGTGTCTGTGTCGGCTGCTTGACCAACAGTTGTTTTGCCTTTTTCTTCAATCCTTACACTTACTGTAGCCTGAGCATCAGTGCCTTCGGTTACAGCGTGCACTTGATATAATTGCAATTTTACATCGTGAGGATATAATTTCTTTATACATTTAAAAATAGCATCTACAGGTCCATCTCCATTTTCGCTTGCTTTTTTAATTTCTCCATAAACTTCTAATGTCATATCTGCTCTTTGAGGTTCACCTGTGCCTGCAAACACTTTAAGAGATTTTAAATTAATAACATTTTTATCTTTAATTAAACTATCGTCAACTAAAGCTGCGATGTCATCATCATAAACATGCTTTTTCTTGTCAGCTAAAATTTTAAATTTACCAAAGACTGTTTGAATAACATCATCCGTAACATTGGCATAACCAAGGTCATTTAATTTTTCTTTGAATGCATGTCTTCCAGAATGCTTTCCCATTACTAATGAAGTTTTTTTAACTCCAACACTTTCTGGTGTCATAATTTCATAAGTATTTCTATTTTTAAGCATACCATCTTGGTGGATTCCAGCTTCGTGTGCAAAAGCATTTTTCCCGACTATGGCTTTATTGAATTGAACTGGAAAAGTTGCGTTTGAAACTACTTTTGAAGCTTTGCTTAATAAAGTTGTATTTATTCCTGTTTTATACGGCATTAAATCATTTCTAGTTTTTATTGCCATAACAATTTCTTCTAAAGAAGCGTTTCCAGCTCTCTCACCAATCCCATTAATTGTACACTCTACTTGTCTTGCGCCGGCTGTGACTCCTGCCAATGAGTTTGCAACAGCCAAACCTAAATCATTATGACAATGTACCGACAAAATAGCTTTATCAATATTGGGTACTTTATTTTTTAATGTGGAAATAATTTTTGTGAATTCTGAAGGAACAGTATATCCAACGGTATCTGGAATATTAATTGTTCTAGCTCCCGAACTAATTGCAAGTTCAACTGTTTTACACATATAATCCATGTCAGTCCTTGTACCATCTTCACATGACCATTCAACGTCATCGGTAAATTTTCTTGCATAGGTAACATGTTCCTTGATAGATTCATATACTTGTTCTGGCGATTTATTTAATTTATGCTTCATGTGAAGTGCACTTGTAGAAATAAAAGTATGAATTCTAAATCTTGGCGCATCTTTTAAAGCTTCATAACAAGCATCAATATCTTTTTTTGAATGTCTAGATAATCCCGCAGGTATAGAATTTTTTAAAATTTTACTTATTGCTTTTACTGCTTCAAAATCTCCTGGGGAAGCTATTGGAAATCCTGCTTCTATTATATCAACCCCCATTTCGTCAAAAACCCTCGCAATTTGGATTTTTTCTTCGATACTCATGGATGCTCCTGGAGACTGCTCTCCATCACGCATCGTTGTGTCAAATATATAAACTTTGTTTTTGTCTTTGGACATTATTCCTTAGGCTAAATTAAACTTAGAAATATTAACTTTTAACGGTTTTACAATACAACCAAAAGGAGTTGTGTGCAAAAGATTTGTTGATTAAGCGACTAAACTGGGTCCATTCCTATTTCTTTAACAAAATATTAATAGATTTTACTAATTTTTATCCTTATCAACTAATTTATTTTTACCAATCCAAGGCATCATATCCCTAAGTTCTTTGCCAACTTTTTCAATTGGATGATTTGCTAAATCTTTTCTAGTTTTTAAGAATTTTTTTTGCCCACCTTTGCACTCGTCCATCCATGCTTTGGTGAATTTTCCAGATTGAATATCAGTTAATACTTCTTTCATTTTTTTCTTCGTTTCTCCTTTATTTATGATTCTGGGGCCAGAAACATATTCTCCATATTCGGCAGTATTTGAAATAGAATAATTCATATTTGCGATCCCACCTTCGTAAATTAAATCAACAATGAGCTTTACTTCATGAACTGTTTCAAAGTAAGCCATTTCTGGTTCATAGCCTGCTTCAACTAAAGTTTCATAGCCATTTTTAATTAGCTCAACTAACCCGCCACATAAAACCGTTTGCTCACCAAACAAATCTGTTTCAACTTCATCTTTAAAAGTGGTTTCTATAATTCCTGATCTTCCTCCTCCAACTGCAGAAGCGTATGACATGGCAAGATCTCTTGCTTTTCCAGAGCCGTTTTGATGAACAGCAAATAAGCAGGGTACACCTCCACCTTTTTCGTATTCACTTCTAACTAAATGCCCTGGTCCTTTTGGAGCTACCATAAATACATCTAAATCTTTTCTAGCATTAATAAGGTCATAATGAATATTTAAACCGTGTGCAAAAGCTATACTTGTACCTTCTTTAACTCTTTGTTCAATATGGTTCTTATATATTGTTCCTTGCAACTCATCAGGAGTTAAAATCATAACTACGTCAGCCCATTCTGCTGCATCAGATAAATTCATGACTTTTAATCCTTTTGACTCAGCTTTAGCTTTGCTGGAAGAGCCATCTCTAAGCGCAACCACCACTTCTTTAACACCACTATCTTTTAAATTGAGAGCGTGAGCGTGTCCTTGGCTTCCATACCCAAAAATTGCAATTTTTTTTGATTTAATTAAATCCACATTTGTATCTTTTTCATATAACATTTTCATATTTTACTCCTATTGATAATTATTTAAATACTTCTGCACCTCTAGTCATTGCTACCGCTCCAGTTCTTGAGACGCTTACAAGACCAAGTGGTTTTAAAATTTTAGTTATCTTATCTATGTCCCTTCTCAAAGCTGTTATTTGTATCACAACAGATTTTTTTGTGTTATCTAATATAACTCCATTAAATTTTTTACAAGCATTTATAGCTCTCTTAATTTTTACCGAATTTGCTACAATTTTTAATAAAGCCATTTCTTTAAATATTATTTTTTTATCCTCTTTTTTAAAATCAGCAACTTTATGAACTGGAACTAGTTTTTTTAATTGCAATTTAATTTGTTCAATAACTCTTGGTGTGCCGGTTGTTACAATCGTAATTCTTGAAAGATTTTTTTTAGAATCTATTTCGGCTACCGCTAAAGATTCAATATTGTAGCCTCTTCCAGAAAACAAACCAACTACACGGGCTAATACTCCAGATTCATTATCTACCCAAACTACAATTATATGTGTATCTATTTTTCCTTGTTTTGTAGGTGTACTGTATGCTGATTTTGACTTTGCCATTTTAAACTAAAGTTTTTCCTTTACCTGTTATTTTTTTTTCTTCTTGGTCTTGTGGACCTAAAAGCATTTGATTGTGAGGTTTTCCAGACGGTATCATTGGAAAACAGTTTTCATGTGGATCTACCAGGCAATCAAAAATTACTGGTTTATCTGTGTTAATCATCTCTTCGATTTTTTCATCTAATTCATTTGGTGTATTTGCTCTAATTCCAACGCACCCATAAGCTTCAGCAAGTTTTACAAAATCTGGCAGTGCAGCAGAGTAACTTTCAGAATAATTTTTTTCATGTAGTAATTCTTGCCATTGTCTTACCATTCCCATGTACTGATTATTTAAAATAAAAATTTTTATTGGTAAATTATATTGAACAGCTGTAGACATTTCTTGAATAGTCATTAAAACTGAAGCTTCACCAGCTATATCAACAACTAGTTTTTCTGGGTGCGCAACTTGAACTCCTACAGCAGCTGGCAATCCATATCCCATGGTTCCCAGTCCACCAGATGTCATCCATCTATTAGGTTTGTTAAACTTATAGTGCTGGGCTGCCCACATCTGATGCTGCCCTACTTCAGTAGTTATATAAGTATCTTTATTTTTAGTAAGCTCATAAAGTCTTTGAACCGCAAATTGTGGCTTAATAACTTTATCGCTATTAATAAAATTTAATGATTTTTTAGTTCTCCACTTTTGAATTTGTTCCCACCACTTTGAAATTTTTTCTTTATTAGATTTTTCTAGATTTAATTTTTTTTTCTTTAAGGTTTTGATTGTTAAGTTAATAACTTCTTTAACATCACCTACAATTGATAAATTAACTTTGATAATTTTATTTATTGATGAAGGGTCTATGTCAATATGAACTTTTTTAGATTTAGGAGAGAATTCATCTATTTTTCCAGTAATACGGTCGTCAAATCTTGCGCCAATATTAATTAATAAATCACAATCATGCATTACGTTATTTGCTTCATAAGTACCGTGCATTCCTAACATTCCTAAAAATTGGTTACTGTCCCCCGGGAAAGCTCCGAGCCCTTGTAGTGTAGATGTAATCGGGAAACCAGTTAAACTAACTAGCTCTCTTAATAGTTCGCTCGCTTTGGGTCCTGAATTTATTACTCCCCCTCCAGTATAAAAAACAGGTTTTTTTGCTTTGAGCATTAAATCAATTAGTTGATCAATCTCTTTTTGATTAAATTTATTACTTAATTTTCCATTTAATTTTTTTTCTTTTTTTGGTTTAAAATATTTTGTTTTTGCAAATTGAATGTCTTTAGGTATGTCAACTAATACAGGTCCTGGTCTACCCGTAGTAGCAACCTCAAATGCTTCATGCATTATTCTTGGAAGATCATTGATGTTTTTTACTAACCAATTATGCTTTGTGCATGGTCTTGTTATTCCGGTAGTATCACATTCTTGAAAAGCATCTGTTCCTATTAAATGAGTAGGCACTTGTCCTGAGATACAAACTAAAGGAACGGAATCCATATAGGCATCCGTAAGTGCCGTTACAACATTTGTTGCTCCAGGGCCCGAGGTAACCAATACCACTCCTGGCTTACCCGATGATCTTGCATATCCTTCAGCAGCATGTCCAGCTCCCTGTTCATGTCTAACTAAAATATGTTTTATACTTTTATGATTTTTAAGCTCATCATATATTGGAAGAACAGCTCCACCTGGATAACCAAAAATATGTGTTACATCTTGGTCTTCAAGAGCCTTAAAAACAATTTCAGCGCCAGTCATTAAATTTGCCATATGGCTAATCTAACTGAGTTTTGAATATGGTCAAGTTTTAGGCAATTTTATTAATGGCTTTTTTAAACAATTCATTAATATTTGAAGAATAAATCATATCCCAAGATTTCATATGACCTCTAGACCAAGTAAACTGTCTCTTAGCATATTGCCTAGTTTTCAGTGCTATTAAATCTTTTGCCTCACTTAATTTTGTTTTTCCCTTGAGATAATCTTTTATTTCTTTAACCCCTAAGATTTTATTAGCAGACAGCTCTCTGTAAACTTTCATATTTTGGAACTTTTCAACCTCTTTAAGAGCTCCTTCCTTAAACATTTTTTCAACTCTTTTTTCTATTGTTGTATGCAATAATTCTTTTGGTGCGTTAATAAATAATTTTTTAAACACCTCATTGGTAAAATTAGATTTTGTTTCTTTTATTAATTCAAATAAAGATTTATCCATAAATTTTTTTACCTCAAAAACTCGCATAGATCTTTGAGTGTCAGTTGGTAAAACAAATTTTTTAGCCAATGGGTCTTCTTTAATTAGCTTATCAAAAAAAATTTTTTGCCCTAATTCATTATGCATTTTTTTAATTTCTAATTTTAATTTATTTGGAATACTTGGTATTTTAACTAGTCCATTAGTGAGAGCTTTAAAGTATAAGCCTGTTCCTCCGACAATAATTGGTGTGTTGTCTTTTTTCCAAATTTCATAAATTTTTTTTATAGATAGCTCCAACCAATCACCAGTAGAAAATTTTTCTCTTACGGAAATAAATCCATATAGATGATGTTTAACATTCTCCATTTCCTCTACTTTTGGTTTAGAAGTTAAAATTGATATTTCTTTATAAATTTGCATGCTGTCAGCATTAATAATTTCACCATTGAAATGTTGTGCAAGTCTTATAGCTAATGTTGATTTGCCAGATGCTGTAGGGCCGGCTAATAATATTATTTTTTTTTTTTGCTCCATTTGGAAGCTTGGATGTAAAATTTATTTCAATTTTACAGTTATATAAGTTCTCTGATTATTTGAATTGTAAATTGCTAAGTAAAGTGTTTTTTCTTCTTTTTTAATTACATCTTTTACTAAACTAATAAACTGGTTTGAATTTTTAACTTTTTTCTTTTGCAATTCAACAACAACATCATTAACATTTACAAATATTAGTGGGCTTCCTTCAAATATTTCAGTAATTACAACGCCAGTTGTATTTTTCGGTAATTTTTTTTCTAAGATATCTTTTTCATTCAAATCTCTTATAGAAATTTTTAAATCATCTATTTTTGTATACTTTTCTTTATCATCTGGTTCGGGTTGAGCGTCAGCTTTAAATTCATCTGAAGACTCTAGTCTGCCGAGTAAAACTTTTTTAGAAATTAATTTTTGATTTCTCCATATTTTTAACGTGACTTTTTTTCCAACTTGAGTTTGTGCTACTAATTTTGGAAGTGTTCTCATGGTATCTACTTTTTTTCCATCAAATTCTAAAATAATATCACCGGCTAAAATTTTAGCTTTATCTGCCGGACTATTTTCAGCAACGCTTGCAACTAGAGCTCCTTCAGCTTTTTCTAACTTCTCTAAATCAGCTATTTCTTTAGTAACTTCTTGAATTCTAACACCAAGCCAACCTCTTTTTGTTTCTCCAAATTTAATTAGCTGATCTATAACTTTAGATGCAGGGTTAGATGGTATAGCAAAACCTATTCCTATTGATCCCGATGATCCAGGAGCAATGATTGCTGTATTAATTCCTATAACTTTTCCATCTAAATCAAATAATGGTCCACCAGAATTTCCTTGGTTGATAGACGCATCAGTCTGAATAAAATCATCATATCTGGTTAAACCAATATCTCTATTTCTAGAAGAAATTATTCCTGAGGTTACTGTTCCTCCAAAACCAAATGGGTTGCCAATTGCTATAACCCAATCCCCTACACGTGCTTTATCTGAATTTCCAAAACTTACAGGCACAAATTCTTCATCGGATTCTATTTCTAAAACCGCTAAATCCATATAAGGATCAGTGCCTATTATTTTTGCTTTATATTCCACAGATCCATTAACACTAACAAATATATCTTCCGCTCCCTGGATGACATGATTATTTGTAACTATTATTCCTTTTTTGTTAATTATAAATCCGGAGCCCAGTGCTGTGGCTTTTCTTTCTGTTGGTTTATTAAATTCTTTAAACATGTCTTCAAATGGAGAGCCTGGAGGAAATTGAAATGGGAATTGATTTGCGTTAGTTTTAATAGTTTGTGTGCTTGATATATTGACAACTGAAGGCATAAGCTTTTCAGCTAGATCAGCAAAGGAGCTTGGAATAGTTTTGCTTTGTGCTAGAGAACTTAAACAAATTAAAAGAATAAGAATTAAATTTAATTTAAAAAATTTTTTACATATTTTCATTTTTTAAAAACTCTTATTGAACCAAACAATAAAAAATCCAATTAAAGCAAATAATATTCCACTTACTCGCAAATCATTAACTGGCAATTTTTCAATTATTTTTAGCATATTTTTCATTTTTGATGGAAATAAGGCATACAACGTACCTTCAATAAATAATAAGAGGCCTATCGCTATGATGAGCTCTTTCATGAATCTTTTTATTAATTATTAGTCAGTCCTGATTTGCCAAAGAATTTAAAAAAATCACTATCTGGAGAAAGAATTAAAGAAGTTTCCCCACCTATTAATGCTGTTTCATAAGCTTGCATAGCTCTATAAAAACTAAAAAATGCTGGGTCTTTTCCAAATGCATCTGCAAATATTTTATTTCTTTGTCCGTCTCCTTCACCTTTCATAATTTCAGATTGTTTTTTGGCATTTGCTAAAAGAACTGTAACTTCTTTGTCTGCTGTAGATGTAATTGTAACCGCCATCTCAGCACCTCTGGCTCTAAATTCTTTTGCTTCTCTTTGTCTTTCAGTTTGCATTCTTTTGTATATAGCTTCACTGTTTGCTTGAGGCAAATCTGCTCTTTTGATTCTTACATCAATTATAGCAACACCAAAACTTTGCGCTTCAGCATTAACTCCTTCTTGAATAATTGCCATTTGTTTAGTTCTATCTTCAGACAATAGGGTAGCTAAACTTTGTGTGCCTAGAACGCTTCTTATTCTTGAGTTTATAATTGTAGAAAGTCTTGATCTAACTACTCTTTCATCACCTACTGAAATATAAAACTTTAATGGATCTACAATTTTAAATCTTGCATAAGCATCAACAATCAATCGTTTTTGATCAGATGCAATAACTTCTATTGGAGGTGCATCTAAATTTAAAATCCTACGATCTAAAAAGATTACATTCTGAATAAAAGGAATCTTTATTTGAAGGCCGGGTTCAACTATTACTTTTTTAGGATCACCAAATTGTAATACTATTGCTTGGTTGGTTTCTTTAACCACAAAAAGTGATAAAAAAATTAAAAATCCGATACCAGCAACAATTGGAATTAAAAATTTATTTAATTTCATAATTAATTAGTCACTTTCTTAGACAATTCTGGTAAAGGAAGATACGGAACTACCCCTCCGGCTTTTTGATCTATAATTACTTTATTTATATCTGCCAATACTTTTTCCATAGTCTCAAGATACATTCTTTCTTGTGTTACTTTTTTAGCTTTTGCATACTCATTATATATCGCAATAAATCTACTTGCTTCACCTTCGGCTGCAGCAACAACTTGTTGTTTATAAGCTTCTGCTTCTTGTAAAATTTTTGCTGCATCCCCTCTAGCTCTTGGTATTACATCATTAGCATAACCTTCTGCTTCATTTTTTGATCTTTCCATGTCCGCTCTTGCAGCCTGAACATCTCTAAAGGCGTCAATAACTTGATCTGGTGGATCGGCTTTTTGAGTTTGAACTTGCGTAACTTGAATACCTGATTCATATTCGTCTAAAATGCTTTGAATAATTTCTTGTGTCTCTATTTCAATTCTGGATCTTCCTTCAGTTAAGATTGACTGGAGTCTGCTTTTCGCAATAACTTCTCTCATGGCTGTTTCGGCTGCAGCTTTAACTGTTTCAACAGGACTTTGAATTTCAAATAAAAACTTACCAGCGTCTTTGATTACCCAAAAAACAGAAAAATCAATATTAGCAATATTTTCATCTCCTGTTAGCATTAGGCTTTCTTCTGGCACATCACCGATGCCCGATGTTCTTCCGGAGTCACTTACTGATCTGAAACCAATATCAAGTCTATTAACTTTAGTAACCTTTGGTGTAAGAACAGTTTCGACTGGATAGGGTATATGATAATTTAAACCAGGCTGTGTTGTTGATATAAATTTTCCAAATCTTAGGACAACCCCTTGTTCGTCAGGCAGCACTCTATATAGTCCACTAAAAGCCCAAACAACAACTAGTAAAATAAGTCCAAAAATAATGGGTTTGCTTCCACTAGATTTTCCTCCAGGCAAAAAATTATTAATTAATTTTTGTATTTTTTCTATAACTTCATCAATGCTAGGTGGTCTCGGTCCACCACGTCCAGATCCGTTTCCTCCTCCTGGAGGGGACCCCCATGGACTTCCACTTTTAAAATCATTATCATTTGCCATGACACTTTATATAGTGATTTTTTTCGTAAAAACAAGATAAGATATTAATTATGGACAAAAAAACAGTTGGACTAAGTGAAACCTTTAAAGGCCAAACATCGCCAAAAACCTTTGTAAAAAATCCCATAAATGGCACAAAATTTACTATAGCTATTTCTAGTGCAAAAGGTGGGGTAGGCAAATCTACATTTGCAATGAATTTTGCTCTCGCCTTAAAGTCTATTGGATTAAAAGTAGGTATTCTTGACGCTGACATTTATGGACCTTCATTGCCAAAAATGATGTCCATAAAAGATAAGCCAAAAAGCGAAGATGGAAAAAGTATGACTCCTATAAATCAATATGGAGTTCAGTGTATGTCTATAGGTTTTTTGGTCGATGAAGAAACGCCAATGATTTGGAGGGGCCCAATGGTAACCAGCGCAATCAAAACTTTTGCTCAAAAAGTTTTGTGGAACAACTTAGATTTTATAATCGTTGATATGCCACCAGGAACAGGGGATACTCAATTAACTTTTGCACAAGAAATTAAAGTTGATGGAATTATAATTGTATCAACGCCTCAAGAAGTTGCATTATCTGACGTCAAAAGAGGTATACGAATGTTTGATAAATTAAAAGTACCTATACTAGGTCTTGTAGATAATATGAGTTTTTTTGAATCTGATGATGGTAAAAAACATAATATTTTTGGAGAAGGTGGTGTTGAAAAACTTGCAACTGATTATAATAAAAAATTTCTTGGAAAAATACCTATTAGTATTGATTTAAGAATTGCCGCAGATTCTGGTAAACCTCTTGTGGAAGAAAATTCTGATCATAAAATTTCTAAAATTTTTAAAGAAATGGCTGAAAAAATTAAAGAATCTTTTCTTTAAAACCAAAAGAATCCATTAACTCATTCCATTCTCTTTTTGAAAGATTGGAAGACTCAAAATTGCAGTTTTCTCCTTTTATCATTTTTTCAATTACAGATTTACCTTTTGCTGACAATTCCATACCACCTACACGATAATCCATAAATGCATCAAAAGTAATAGGGACCCATTTTTTCAAGCTATTAGTCATTACATCAGCATAGGCTCTAATTTCATATTGTGCGTGACTATCTGCTCGAAGAGATAAAAAATTTAATAAATTTAATAAGTCTGTTTTCCAATACCATTGTGTGTAAGTATTTAAAGTTAAATTCATTCTAGCCAACTCTCTCGCGAGACCTTTGTTGTTTTTATTTATAGTAGTTCCATCAAATCTTTCATTTAACATTAATTCATAATTATCATAAGTTTGTTCAGCATCTTTTTTTAAAATATTTAAAATTTCATCAGCTTGTTTCCCATCAATTAAATCACCTCTACCCTGTCTATTGATAGTTGATTGGGCGGCTAGATGATCTTTTGTTGGCATATAAAATTCTTTATCTAATATTGAATACCTTGCAGAGTATTCATTAACATTAGCAGTTCTATGTCTGATCCATTGTCTTGCTATAAATATTGGAAGCTTTACATGATATTTTATTTCACACATTTCAAATGGAGTGCTATGACGATGTCTCATTAAATACTTAATTAGACCACTATCTGTTGAAACTTTTTTCGTTCCCTTTCCATAAGAAACTCGAGCTGATTGAACTATTGAACTGTCGTCGCCCATATAATCAACAACCCTTACAAATCCATGATCAAGTACAGGAATCGCCTCATAAAGAATTTTTTCTAATTCTGGAGAGGTTACCCTTTTTGTTTTGTTCTCCTGGGCTTGTTGTTCTTGTATTTCTTTTTTTTGTTCTTTAGAAAGTGGCATTTTTTAATAATAAAATTGAATCTTTGAAATAATGTCTTATATTATTCGTGTTGGTTTTCCAACTATGACGATAAACGAATTTCGTAATAAACATTACGGACGTGGGGGCAGTACCCACCACCTCCACCATTTACAACTTATGGGGGTGAACTAGAATCGACGAGTGTCTAAAGGCTGTTCTTTCGTTCGAGATTGTTCCGACGTAACGGGCTAATTATAATTGCTAACGAAAGTTACGCACTTGCTGCTTAATTAACTTAGGTTAATTAAATAAGCACGGTTGTTTGGGGCACCGGGTAACAGAACGCCCCTACTTATTAAATTATCTTTTGTTTCCAACGAAAACCAATTTTAAAATTACTATGTACCTACTATGTACTTTCTATGTACCTCAATCACAAATCAATTACAAAAAAACTTCAGAAGTAGTTACCAAATCTATTCGTAAGAAATTTCCTCAATCGTGGGTATTTAATATTTTTAAAAGAGAAAGTTCAGTACCACCGAATGATGAAGTCATAATTCACAATATCAATAACGCTGAATTATAAACAAGTAGTTGTAATAAATAAAGATTTAAAAAGAAAACAAAAAATGTTAATTCTAATTATGGTTTCAATAAATTTACCACCAAAAAAAACAAATAAAGAAATTGAGAAATTTTTTAAAAAAAAAGGACTTAATTTATTTGTAAATGAAAGCAAGGGAAAACAACTTTCTGTAAATGAGATGATTGCTGATGTTCCTTATATCCCGGAATTAAATGATCTATATCGCTTATATCAATTGGTTGTTCTTAATAAAAGAACAACAATATTAGAATTTGGTTCTGGCTGGTCTAGTCTAATTTTTTATTTAG
>CAJQRW010000018.1 GCA_905612415.1 uncultured Pelagibacteraceae bacterium | reverse complement strand
GTAAAGATATTGCGAGAAACCTTAAACTAAAATTAGTTAATACAAATATAAAAAGATTTGCCGACGATGAGATATATGTTGAAATTAACGAAAATATCAGAGGTAATACTATTTTTGTAATCCAATCTACATCAAATCCAGCAAATGATAACTTAATGGAATTATTAATTTGTATAGATGCCTTGAAAAGATCTTCAGCAAAAAATATTACTGCAGTAATTCCTTACTTTGGTTACGCGAGGCAAGATAGAAAAGTTGTTCCAAGAACAGCAATATCTGCAAAATTAGTTTCAGATTTAATAACAAATGCTGGTGCAAACAGAATTTTAAGCGTTGACTTGCATGCTGGTCAAATTCAGGGCTTCTTTAATATTCCCGTAGATAATTTATTTTCTACTCCTATTTTTGCAAGACATATAAAAAAGAAAATAAAATTAAATAATTTAATTTGTGTAGCTCCAGACGTTGGTGGAGTCGAAAGAACTAGAGCCTTAAGTAGAAGAATAAATACTGGTATTGCAATAATCGATAAAAGAAGACCTTCTCCAGGCAAATCTGAAGTTATGAATATTGTTGGTAATGTAAAAAATATGAACTGTGTGATTATAGACGATATTATTGATTCTGGAGGAACTATAGTTAATGCTGCACAAGCTCTCATAAATAAAGGGGCAAAAGATATTTATGTTTATATAACACATGCTGTATTAAGCGGTAATGCTGTTGAAAAAATAGAAAAATCTAAAATTAAAAAATTAATAACCACCGATACAATAGATAATTCAAAGAAAATTATAAAAAGTAAAAAAATAGAAGTTATTTCTATAGCTCCAATGATATCAGAAGCAATGAAAAGAATTTCAAACTCTACGTCAGTTTCTAGTCTTTTTAAGTAATATTGCTTGTTTTTTTTCCAAACATAATATAAAACACCGTTTCAATTTATGAGTGTTTTAAAAGCTACAAAAAGAACTACTGCCTCGACAGGGCAAATAAACAAACTAAGGGCTGATGGTTTTGTTCCTGCTGTATTATACGGTGGAAAGAAAAATAATTTAAGTATAAGTCTTAAAAAATTACACCTAAATGAATTATTAAAAACAGAAACTTTTATGTCTAAAGTATTTGACTTAGATATAGATGGGCAGTCTGAAAAAGCTCTACCAAGAGAAATTTCTTGGGACCCGATTTCTGATGACCCAATACATGTAGATTTTATAAGAATAATAAAAGGATCAAAAATAATTTTAGAAATACCAGTTAAATTCATTAATACAGAAAAGTCTCCTGGGTTAAAAAAAGGTGGAGTTTTAAATATAGTAAGAAGAAAAGTGGAATTAAAATGTCCTACAGAAAATATTCCAGATGAAATTATTGTAGATTTAGATAATACAGAAATAAATACACGTCTTAAAATATCAACAGTAAAACTTCCTGAAGGTGTTGTTCCAACAATTACTGATAGAGATTTTGTTATCGCGTCTGTAGTTGCCCCAACAGTCTTAGTTGAGCCTGAAAAAACTACAGAAGCTACAGCTGAGGGCGATGCTGCAACTGTCGGGACCGCTGAAGAAGGTGACAGTAAAGATGAAGAAGGAAAAGATAAAGCATCTGATGATAAAACTAAAGCTGCTGTCGGATCCAAACCGTCCGATGAAAAAGGGAAACCTGCTTCTGGCGACAAAGGAAAAGCTACAACAAAAGAAGTTAAAAAAAAATAATATAAGGTAATTTGTAATTTATGCTACTTCTGGTTGGTTTAGGAAATCCTAATCCCAATAATATAAACAATAGACACAATGTTGGATTTTTAGCAATCGACGCAATAAATGAAAAATTTAAATTGTCTAAGCAAAAACCAAAGTTTAAAGGTCTATTAACCACTGGAAAAATAAATGATCAAAAAGTTTTTGCTATAAAACCTTTAACGTTTATGAATAACTCTGGAATTTGTATTAAAGAATTAATTGAATATTTTAAAATTGATGTTAAAGATGTTTTTGTATTTCATGACGATATGGATATAGATCTTGGAAAATCAAAAGCGAAAATGGGAGGTGGTAGCGCAGGACATAACGGGATAGAATCGTTAGACAAAAATATCGGGAAAAATTACTCCCGTATTAGAATAGGAAT
>CAJQRW010000017.1 GCA_905612415.1 uncultured Pelagibacteraceae bacterium | reverse complement strand
TTTTAATCGTCATTTAGGCTCTAAATTACGTCTTAGAAGATTAGCACTTGGCTTAACTCAAACAAAAGTTGCACAAGCAATTAATGTAACATTTCAACAAATTCAGAAGTATGAAAAAGGAACCAATGGAATAAGTTCTTTAAGAGTTATGCAATTAGCAAACTTTTTAAAAGTGCCAGTAGTATATTTTTTTGAAGATTATCCTGCGTATAATGATCCTTCGAATGAAACCACTCCAACACCTATTGAAGATTTAAACTACTCCTTTATGGCAAAACTTTTTTCAAATTTATCAAGCGAGCAAAGGGAAAAAATATTTCAAGTTTTAAGAAATACTAAAACCCTTGAAAAAACTGGAACCTAACCTATTTTTAAACTAGTTAATTTTAGATGAGTGAATGAATTGGCTCCTCGGGCAGGACTCGAACCTGCGACCAATTGATTAACAGTCAACTGCTCTACCAACTGAGCTACCGAGGAATATAACTTCACACAATATTTATTTTATTTTTATCTGCATGTCAAAACAACTCTGATGCTTTGATCAACCATAAATAATAACTTTAAAACGATAAATCAACAGAAGTATCATAATAATATAAATTTGGAGGCCACGCCCAGAATCGAACTGGGATGGAAGGATTTGCAATCCTCTGCGTAACCATTCCGCCACGTGGCCATAATTTTTTTAAAATTGATAGAATCAATTCTTTGTTTTATGTCAAATTATTATATGTTTACTTAAAATGCAAAATTCAAATTACGATCACAATAAAGTAGAGAGCAAAATATACAAGTATTGGGAAAAAAATAATTTTTTTAGTCCTTTAAGGAACAAAAAAAAATATTTTTCAATAGTAATTCCTCCACCAAATGTAACGGGAAGCCTACATATGGGGCATGCTCTTAATAATTCACTTCAAGATTTATTAGTAAGATTTTATCGAATGAATGGATATGAAACACTATGGCAACCTGGAACAGATCATGCTGGAATAGCAACTCAGGCAGTAGTTGAAAAGCAATTGTTAAAAAAGGGAATAAAAAAAAGCGATCTTGGTAGGGATAAATTTATTAAAGAAGTTTGGAAATGGAAAAAAGAATCTGGAGATATTATCATAAATCAACTGAAAAAATTAGGTTGTTCATGTGATTGGTCAAGAAATAGATTTACTATGGATAAAGAGTTGTCGCAGGCAGTAACAAAAACATTTGTTCAACTTTATAATGAAAAACTAATTTATAAAGACACTAGATTAGTCAACTGGGACATAAAGTTAGAAACTGCAATATCTGATTTAGAAGTTGAGCAAAGAGAAGTTCAGTCAAATCTATATTATATTAATTATAAAATTTTAGGTGAAGGTAATTTTCTTACAATAGCAACTACTAGACCCGAAACAATTATAGGAGATTCTGCCGTTGCTGTTAATCCGGATGATGACAGATATAAAAATTTAATTGGAAAAAAAGTAATGGTTCCAATAGTTGATAGAGAAGTTAAAATAATAGGTGACAAATATGTTTCTATAGATCAAGGATCGGGAGCATTAAAGGTTACTCCAGCTCATGACTTTAATGATTTTGATATTGGTAAAAGACATAAATTGGAGTTTATAAATATTTTTGAAGGGAATGGTAAAATAAATAAAAATGCACCAGAAAATTTTGTTGGTTTAGATAGAGAGGATGCAAGAATTAAAGTTATTGCATTACTTAAAGAAAAAAATTTAATAAAAAAAATTGAAAATATTAAAAATGTTGTTCCTTATGGAGATAGATCTAATTCTATAATTGAACCTTTGTTAACTGAACAATGGTTTGCTAATGCAAAATTTTTATCTAAAGATGCTATCAAAGCAGTAAAAAATAAAAAAACAAATTTTTTTCCTAATAATTGGTCCAAGACATACTTTCAATGGATGAATAATATTGAACCTTGGTGTATCTCAAGACAACTTTGGTGGGGCCATAGAATTCCGGCATGGTACACAAAAGATAAAAAAATTTTTGTTGCAGAAACAGAATTAGAAGCAAAAAAGCAAGCTAATAAATATTATAAAAAAAATGTTATTTTAGAAAGGGATAATGACGTTTTGGATACATGGTTTTCTTCAGCTCTTTGGCCATTCGCAACATTTGGCTGGCCAAAAAAAACCTATGAACTTAAAAGGTTTTACCCTACCTCAATATTAGTTACTGGGTTTGATATAATTTTCTTTTGGGTTGCTAGAATGATGATGATGGGCAATCATCTAATCAAGAAATCTCCTTTTTCAAAGGTTTACGTTCATGCATTAGTGAGAGATGAAAAAGGACAAAAAATGTCTAAGTCTAAAGGTAATGTAATTGATCCTCTTGAATTAATAAATAAATTTGGAGCAGATTCTTTGAGATTTACATTAATTTCTATGGCCGCACCAGGTAGAGACGTAAAACTTTCCGAAGACAGAATTAAAGGATATAGAAATTTTTTAAATAAAATATGGAATTCAAATAATTTTTCACAAATAAATAAATGTAAATATAATAAAAATACTAATATTAAAAAACCTAATCTTGACGTGAATAAATGGATTTATTTTGAATTAGAAAAAACAAATAGGGAAGCTCAAAAACACATTAAAAATTTTAGGTTTGATGAGGCCGCTAAAATAATTTATCAATTTGTTTGGCATTCATATTGTGATTGGTATATTGAATTTTTGAAACCCGTTTTTGACTCAAAAGAAAAAAAGAATCTTGCTGAATCTCGTGCATTTGCTGGTTATATACAATCCTGTATTCTTGTAATGTTACATCCTTTTATTCCTTTTTTTACAGAACAAATCTGGCTAGATTTGAAATTAGACCATAATTTAAAAAAACCACTTATGTACAAAAATTGGTCTTTGCTCATCAAAACTAATAATTCGTTCAAAAATAGTTATAAAAAAATAGATTGGTTAATACAATTAGTAACTAGCATAAGATCTACCAAGGTGGACTTGCAAATATCACCCGGTTCGTACATCGAAATTTCTATTGTTGATCTTAAGAAAGATAAAAAAGCTATTATTAATGACAATTTAGTCGTATTTAAAAGACTTGCCAGAGTCACTAAAATACACGACTCTACAGTTAACAAAAGTGGTGTTAATAACATAGTTGGTGCTGAAAACGTTACTTTGTATTTTAATGAGGATGTAAATTTATCAGATCAAAAACAGAATCTTTTAAATAAAGCGACACTTTTAGAGTCCAAAGTGATTAAATTAATGAAAAAGTTAGAAAATAAATCTTTTTTGGAAAATGCCCCCAGGTCTATTGTGAGTAAGGAAAAAAATTCACTTTCACAATATAATGTAGAACTTAAGAAGTTGAATAGTATCCTAAATAGTATTAAAAATTAATTATGAAATTTGACAAATCTAAATTACCAAGCAGACATGTATCTGTTGGTGTTAAAAGCGCACCGCATAGATCCATGTATTATGCAATGGGTTTAAAAAATGAAGATATAGAAAAGCCATTTGTAGGAGTAGCAACAACCTGGAATGAATCTGCTCCCTGTAATATTACACTTTCTAGGCAAGCTCAATCAGCAAAAAAAGGTGTAAAACTAGGGGGTGGGACTCCCAGAGAATTTACAACTATTACAGTAACTGATGGAATAGCTATGGGTCATGATGGAATGAAATCATCTTTGATAAGCAGAGAAGTTATAGCAGATTCTGTTGAGCTTACTATGAGAGGACATTGTTACGATGCTTTAGTTGGATTAGCAGGATGTGATAAATCTTTACCTGGATTAATGATGGTCATGCTTAGGTTAAATGTCCCTTCCGTATTTATTTATGGAGGATCAATTTTACCAGGCAAATTTAAGGGCAAAGATGTTACAATCGTAGATGTTTTTGAAGGCGTTGGGAAATATTCAACTGGATCTATGTCAAAAAAAGATTTAGACGAACTTGAGAGCTTAGCGTGTCCTTCTGCTGGATCATGCGGTGGTCAATTTACTGCAAATACAATGGCTTGCGTTTCAGAAGCTATAGGTTTAGCTTTACCAGGCTCAGCAGGAACACCAGCTGTATATGAAGCAAGAGATAAATTTGCTGTATCAAGTGGTGAAACTGTAATGAATCTATTAAAAAATAATATTAGACCGAGAGATATAGTAACTAAAAAGTCTTTAGAAAATGCAGCTGTTATAGTTGCAGCATCAGGTGGGTCTACAAACGCAGCCTTGCATTTACCTGCTATTGCTCATGAAGCTGGTATTGAATTTACACTTGAAGACGTAACAAATATTTCAAAAAAAACACCATATATTGCTGACTTAAAACCTGGAGGAAAGTTTGTTGCAAAAGATTTATACGAAATAGGAGGTGTTCCTATATTAATAAAAGCTTTGTTAGATGGCGGCTTGTTACATGAAGATTGTTTAACTGTAACGGGTAAAACTATTGCTGAAAACCACAAAGATATAAAATTTCCAACTAATCAAAAGATTATTTATAGCACATCTAAGCCCTTAAGCCCTACAGGAGGATTTGTGGGGTTGAAAGGAAACTTAGCCCCAGATGGTGCCATCTTAAAAGTTGCTGGTATGAAGAGACAAAATTTTAAAGGTGAAGCTAAATGTTTTGATGATGAAAAATCTGCACTAAATGCTGTCCTTGATAAAAAAATAAAACCTGGTGATGTTGTTGTAATTAGATATGAAGGGCCCAAAGGAAGTCCAGGTATGCCAGAGATGTTATCAACTACTGGAGCAATATACGGTCAAGGATTGGGCGAAGAAGTTGCTTTAATTACTGATGGTCGTTTTTCTGGAGGAACCCACGGTTTTTCTATTGGTCATGTGGGTCCAGAAGCTGCAGTAGGTGGTCCTATAGGCTTATTGAAAAATGGAGACGTTATAGAAATTGATACAAAAAAAGGTGTTTTAAAAGTAGAGTTAACTGATGAACAACTTAAATTAAGAAGAGAAAAATGGAAACCAAAACCTACAGAATATACTTCGGGAACTTTATGGAAATACTCACAAACAGTAGGGCCCGCATTTAAAGGAGCCGTAACCCATCCGGGAGCATCAAAAGAAAAAAACTGTTACGCTGATATATAAATAATGAGAATTAGACCAGTTATTTTATGTGGAGGAGCTGGAACAAGGCTTTGGTCTCAATCAAAAATCAATTTACCTAAACAGTTTATTGATTTTGGAGGCTGGAATTTGTTAGGAAAAACTCTACAAAGAATAAAAGGATCAATGTTTGATTATCCAATAATTAGCACTAATAAAAAATATTTAAAAGAAATTAAAAAAAATTTAAAAAAACATAAAATTAAAAAGTATAAAATAATTTTAGAACCATCAAAAAGAAATACTGGCCCAGCAATTTTAGCATCCTCTTTAATAAAAGAAAT
>CAJQRW010000016.1 GCA_905612415.1 uncultured Pelagibacteraceae bacterium | reverse complement strand
GAATATCGATCCAGAAGACTGGGTCATTATAAATGATATAGACGAAATACCCAATTTAAAACAAATTAACTTAAATAATATAAATAAAAGTTTAATCTTATTTAAACAAAAAATGTTTTATTATAAATTTAATTTACTTTATCAATCGATGCCGTGGTTTGGCTCTAAAGCTTGTAAAAAAAAAAATTTTATATCACCTCAGTGGTTAAGAAATGTTAGACAAAAAAAATATCCTTTTTGGAGAGTAGATACTTTATTTTCTAAAAAAAAATATATCAATGTTCATATTGTTGATGATGGAGGGTGGCATTTTACAAATATAAAATCACCTAAAGATATTGAAAAAAAATTTTTAAACTATACTCATCATTACGAATTTGAACAGAGCAAATTAAAGCTTAATGATTTAGAAAAAATAGTGAATGAAAAAAAAATTATTTACGATCATAGTCAAGATCAGACTGGCTACAAATGGGGTAGTGACACTAAACTTAATGCTATAGATTTATCCAATATGCCCGACTATTTAAAAGACAATTATAAAAAATATAATAACTGGCTGGATATTTAATGTGTGCTTCCAGTTGTTTGTTTTTCGCCAGTTTTAGATTTTGTTAAACTTTCAACCTCTATCCACTCAACTGGTTTAAGTTCTTTTATTAAAGCTATTTTTAAAACCTCATCAACTGATTTCACTGTTATTATTTCAATATCTTCTATGATTTTCTTTGGTACATCAGATAAATCTTTTTTATTATCCTCGGGTATTATTACCTTTTTTATTCCTGCTCTATGAGCGGCTAAAAGCTTTTCTTTCAATCCACCAATAGGTAATACATGACCTCTTAAAGTAACTTCACCAGTCATAGCTAAGTTTTTGTCAACTGCGACGCCTGTTATCGAAGATACTATAGATGTTACCATTGCTATACCAGCAGATGGACCATCTTTAGGCGTAGCTCCTTCAGGAACATGAATATGAAAATCTTTTTTTTCAAAAATAGGTGGAACTATTCCAAATTCTAAAGATTTTGACCTTATATATGATTTTGCAGCTTTAACAGATTCTTGCATTACATCACCAAGTTTTCCAGTAATTTGCATTTTACCTTTACCAGGCATTGTAGCAGATTCAATTTTTAATATTTCACCACCAAATTCTGTCCAAGCTAAACCTGTGACTATACCAACTCTATCTTCAGGTTCTATTTCACCATATTTAAATTTTTTAATTCCTAAGTAATTAGCTAGGTTTTCAGTGTTAATATTTTCTTCAGTTTTATCTGTTGTAATTATCTTCTTAACAGTTTTTCTTGCTAGTTTAGAAATTTCTCTTTCTAAATTTCTTACTCCAGCTTCTCTTGTATAACTTCTAATTACTTCCTTCATTACATTAGGTTGTAGATTCAATTCATTTTCTTTTAACCCATTGTCTTTTATTTGTTTCGGAACCAAATAGTTATTGGCAATATTAATTTTTTCATCCTCTGTGTAACCAGGTATACGAATTACTTCCAGTCTATCAAGTAATGGAGGTAAAATATTAAGTGTATTCGCTGTAGTCACAAACATAACATCAGAAAGATCGTAATCTACCTCTAGGTAATGATCGTTAAATGCTTTATTTTGCTCAGGATCTAAAGCTTCAAGAAGAGCTGAAGATGGATCTCCTCGATAATCTGAACCTACTTTATCTATTTCATCTAATAAAAAAAGAGGATTCTTTGTTCCAGCTTTTTTCATCATTTGAATAATTTTTCCAGGTAAGGAACCAATATAAGTTCTTCTGTGTCCTCTTATTTCAGCTTCATCTCTAATTCCACCTAATGATACACGTACAAATTTTCTGCCGGTAGATTTTGCAATAGATTTTCCTAATGAAGTTTTTCCAACACCAGGAGGGCCAACTAAACATAATATTGTACCTTTTATTTTTCCAACTCTTTTTTGAACAGCTAAATATTCTAATATTCTTTCTTTAACCTTATCAAGGCCAAAGTGATCTTGATCAAGACTTTTTTTAGCATCCGTAATATTTATGTCAATCTTTTGGTTTTTGTCAGACCAAGGTAATTCAACCATCCAATCAAGATAATTTCTTACAACTGTAGCTTCAGCAGACATAGCGCTCATAGACTTTAATTTTTTCAATTCTGCTAAACATTTTTTAGTAGCCTCTTTAGTCATTTTTGCCTTAATGATAGATTTATGTAATTGTGCATTTTCGTCTTTTCCATCTTCGATTTCACCAAGCTCTTTTTGAATAGCTTTCATTTGTTCATTCAAAT
>CAJQRW010000015.1 GCA_905612415.1 uncultured Pelagibacteraceae bacterium | reverse complement strand
CTTGCAGTTTTTATTGGTCTTTTATTTTGGTCAAAATTAAGACAATTATCATTCCATTTTAAATCACAGTTTTTTAAGAGTTTCTTAATTTGAATTTCTGTATCATTAACTACATCCTCGTATTTAATGTCGTAAATGAAATCTGGAATTAAATCTTTCCAAAAATTCATTAAATCATTGTAAAGATTATAGTATTCAACAATTTCATTTAAATTGTGCGAGAAATTTATTTTTCCTGAAGTGAAATTATTCTTGTAGATGGACATGCAATTATCTTTTGAATTTCTGTAACAGTGTATTAATTTAGCGTTAGGCAGCATAAGCTTAATAAATCCGATATATAGAAAATTAGTTGGTAATTTATCTGTAGTCCTTTTTGAAAAATTAGATAATTCATTAACTTTAAGCATGTAATTTTCTGCCATTTTTTTAAATTCTTTTGGGTTGGAATTAAGTGATAGTAGAAAACTAGATGAAAATGATTTGTAATTTCCAAAATTTTTATTAATTATTTCTGGAACAAATTCTACCTCATCACAACCAAACACATCTGGATGGCTAGAAAATATTTGTTCAACTAATGTTGTTCCAGATCTTGGCATACCCAGAATAAATATAGGAGTATAATCTTTACATCCACTATCTTTGTATATGTTGAAAGTATCAGTAGTAAATGCTTCCTTAATTTTATCAAATTTAATTTTTTCTTCTTCTATTGAAAAATTTATATTTTTTCTTGATATTTCGTTTGCTACTTTATAATGCATAAATGATTTATCATAATCTTTTATATCCTCATTAGCTTTTGCCAATGAATAGGATATTAACATTTTATTATAATCATTTTTTTTTTCCATTTGGCTATATAATTTATTCAAAACCTTTAAATGATTATTCTCCTTATTGTAATTTGTTATTCGGCTTAATAATCTGTGTGCATGCATATAATTGGGTTCTATTAGCAATACCTCAGTCAGTTTTTCTTTAGCTTCATTTATTTTTCCACAAGATACGTAAAGTGAAGCTAAATTAAATAAAGCAAAATGAAATTTTGGATTTATTTCAATAGCTTTTTTGTAATTTTGACTGGCTTCATCATTTCTATTTAGAAATTTATAAAAATTTGCTAAATTATTATAAGCTTCAGGATTATTATTATTTAATGATATTGATTTTTTATAATTAAATTCTATCTTTTTGATATTATTTTTATACATATTATTAAAAAGTAGAACTGCAATATTGTTGTAGAGATATGGATCATTTGAATCTATTTTGACGCCATCTTCGTAATATTTCAGCGATTGATCTATTTTATTTAAATCGGCAGAAATTAACCCTAACAAATTATATAAGAAAACAACTTTTGGATTAGAGAGTATAAGTTTTTTTGACAACTTTTCTGCTACAAGCAAATCACCAGATTTGTATGCTTCTAAGGCTATTTGAATTTTTTTTTTTAAATTTTCCATTTACTGCATTATTACTATATTACTATTTAAATTTGCATTTCTGTGAAGAATTTTTTCTTTAAATTGTTTTTTTTGATCATTGAAACAACCTTAAATATATATTAAATACATGATTAATTTAATAGGTCCCATCGTCTATCGGTTAGGACACGTGGTTTTCATCCTCGAAAGAGGGGTTCGATTCCCCTTGGGACCGCCAAATTTAACGATCTGAGCGGTTATACTGACTCAATATTAAATCAATTTGTGATAAAATTTTCTTATTTGATTTAAATTTCAAAATACTTATGTTTTATTATGTTTATATGCTTCGATCAGTTAAAAAAAACAAAGCAAAAACTTACGTTGGTTATACAAACAATATTACAAAAAGGTTGCAGGCTCATAACTCTGGCAAAGGGGCAAAAAGTACGAGGGGACGTTTTTGGAACGTTATATTTAAAAGAAGATTTTTAAACAAAGGTTCAGCTTTAAAAGCGGAGTATTTAATTAAAAATAATAAAGCTCTTAGAAATAAAATAAAGAAAAATCCTAACTTTATTGGTAAATTATGTACATAAACTACAGTAAAAATTTTTACAAAAAATCACAACAACTCACAGATTTCCTTAATAGTAATTATGACGGTATGTTTTATATTGGGCATGCATCTATACTTGTTAGATTAAATAATAAAAAATTTATATTTGATGCTATAGAGCAAACAAACTTTTATAATAACTCCTGGTGTTTTTTTCCTAGTCAATTAATGGATAAAAGATTATTAGATATAGACGGCGCCTTTGTTTCTCATATTCACCAAGATCATTATGACCCTAGTTTTCTACGTAAACTTCAAAAAAGAAATATTCCAATTTATATTATGGATGGAAGAAAACATTTTAAAAAAGTACTTAATGATGAAAAAATTAAATTTAATTTAATACCATACAATAAAAAATTCTTTATAAATAAAAATACCTGGATTTATGGAGCTCTGCATGAATATAATGATGTCGATTCTTCAATGCTTATTTCGAACAACAAGTTTAGTGTTTACCACGGGAATGATAATTTTATTACTGAAAAAACTTTAAATAGTTTTAAAAAATCAGTAGGAAAAGTAGATGTTGGATGTATTCCATTTGCTTTTATACATTACTACCCTTACTTGCTAGATAAAATATCAAAGAAAGAAATTAGAAAAGAAGGTAAAAGATTAGAAGATCAATTCATGGATTATGGAATTGCTCAATCAAAATTATTAAAACCGAAAATTGTTATTCCTTTCGGCTCTAACCTTTTTCATGCAGATGATGCAAATTCATTGATGAATAAAGCTGTTGCAACTCCAGTTGATTTTGTAAATTATGCTAAAAAGAAACATGACAATAACTTAACTAGTTATAAAACAATGCTTTCTGGATCATATTGTTTAAAAAATGATGGTAAAATTACAACTTATTATGAAAATGTAAAAACTAAAAAATTCA
>CAJQRW010000014.1 GCA_905612415.1 uncultured Pelagibacteraceae bacterium | reverse complement strand
AACAGTTGTTACTGATAGAAAAAAATTAAATAATATGAATCCTCAAAGTTTAGATCAAACTAGAAATCCATGGTCAAATAAGGATATTTTACCCGAAGAAGTAGCGGCAGTGAATGAAAAAAAATTAGAGATAGCAGAAAAAAAAATTCAAGAATTAGAAAAAGAAATACTAGAAATAAAAAAAAAATAGATATATTGATCTTTTTACTTTATAAAAATTTTTTTATTACCACTCACCTATAGGTGCGCGCAAAGCATATCTTTTCATGAAATAGCTACGCAAATGTTTTCCATGAAATCCAAAAACTGTATTTAAATCTTGTCCATAAAGATGATCCACATTCTCCATTGAAAATTGAGCTGCTAGTTTTGGAGGAGCAAAGCGAACTCCACTGTCAATCATTTTCTGATAAAGGTAATAACAAATAACTACATCTTCAGCTTTCATTGGAAAGTTTAAAGAATTAAAATTTATTTTAGAAGTGGTTTTTGCCAATTTTTGACTGCGAAGAGAAAATCCACCATTACCAACTGGGTTTTTTTTTAAATCCAGAGTTATATTTGAATCAACTTTTATTTTGTCCGGCCATGGTCCCCCAATATAATCATAATTAAGAAACTCATTTTTCCATAAATTTGAATTTACCACAAAACTATCAGCCTGAACAATTAAACAGTGTGAAGTTTTAAAATATTTATGTAAATCCTGAAAAACTATTTCATTATAGTCATTCACATTATTTAAAGGAGATATATTTATATATTCTATATCAGGATATTTTTTTTTAGGCTCTTTGGAACATAAAAGTTTATTTGCACCAAATTCAATATTATGAAGGGAAATTCTCATTGCTATTTGAGCTTCATCAACCTCAGAAGAAGTTGCGGAAAGCAATGTAACATCAGGTAGATTTAATTTTTTTTTCATGATTTAGTTTTATTATTAGAATTAAATATATTAAGAATATTCTTTGCAATACTTGTTTTATCAAATTGTATTTTATATTTTTTTCCATAATCTAAAGCTAATATTCTTTTAGAATCATAATCTTTATCCAGTTCTTTTATTTTATTTACTATAGATTGTGAATCTGGTTTACATATAAAATCTTCTGGCAAAAATTCTTTTGCAGTCTCATTATCATCACAAGCTATTGGAAGTGATCCACATATCATTGCTTCAATCATGGGCAATCCAAGACCTTCAGCTTTTGATGGTAGATATAAATATTTTGAACAGTTGTATAATTCATTAAGTTTTTCGTCAGAAACAATACCTAAATACTCTCCAAAACCTGGATCCTCCGAACCACAAATTTTTACATTATTAATAGAATTATCTATTTTTTCTAAACTTTCTTTTACTAAGTTAATTCGTTTAATCTTATCGTTAGCTCTTCCGACGTAAAGAAAGGTATTATTTTTTTTAATATTTTTATCATAAAATACATCTTTTATTGGGTTGTAAATTACCTCAATATTCTTTTGTAAAAATTTTTTTAAGTCTTTTTTAACTTTAAAACTTATCGTGGTTGTCATATCTGCAAGATTAAAAAAATTTTCTACTAATAATTTTGTTTGTTTTTCAACATTTGGCATATGCCAAGGGATGTCTAAAAAATTAAGTATCAAATAAGAATTTGGAAATTTTTTTTTCAGATACATAGCTTTAGGATAACCAGTTGGATCATTAGAATAAATTAAGTCAGGAGATTCTTCGGAAATAATATTACCTAAACTTTGAAATGCCTCTCTAATTCTGGGCATTTGAGAAGTAAATGTATTGCTTCCTAATATTGACACTTTGATTGAGGGCATAAACTAATTTTATACTTTATATATTAAATAAAACAATATCATTTTTTTAATACTTATAATTTTTATATTATAAATTTCTAAGTTTAAATTAATAATTAATACCCTATAATAGTATTATGATTATTGATGCTTTTACTTTTTTTAATGAAAAAGAATTAGTTCAACTTAGAATAAAATACCTAAGTGATTTGGTTGATTATTTTATTATTGTTGAAGCGAACACTACCCATACAGGTAAGAAAAAAAGTTGGAATTTTGAAGATATTTTAAAAAATGAATTAAAGGACTTTTCTCATAAAATTAAATATCATCAAATAAAAATTGATTTAGAAAAAGCTGAGCAAGAAAGGAGCCCAAATTATGCGGATGCTATACAAGGACGTTCCTGGAAAGTTGAAAGCATGCAAAGAAATTATATTAAAGAAGCGTGTAAAGAATTTTCTTCTGAGGATATTATTATTGTGAGTGATTTAGATGAAATTCCTTCTAAAGAAAAAATAAATTTTATAAAATCTTCTGATTTTAAGGTAGTAGCTCCTGTTGCGCTTGAGCATGCCTTGTTTCATTTAAATTGTAAATATCTAAACCTAGAAACTTGGTTAGGTAGCATAGTGGTTACAAAAGCGCTTTTAGATAAATATGATCCTCAAGTATTTCGTGATTACAAAGGAAGAATATCTCGCTTCAAGGAAGCGGGATGGAGCTTTTCGTCTTTTGGCGGAAGTGATAAAGTGAAAGAAAAATTTGAAGCTTTTGTGCATCAAGAATACAACAAAAAAGAGTTTATAAATCCAGAGCATATTAAAAAAAGTGCAGAATTGGGCTTAGATTTATTAAATAGAGATATTAAAAAAAAAAAAATAGAAAAAAACTTTTTTCCAAAAGATTTATTAAGGCTAATGGAAGAAAATTCAAATTTTTTTTTCGGACCAAACACTACTCTTTAGTAAATAATTTATATATATTTATAATATGTTAATTGATGCTTTTACTTATTTTAATGAAAAAGAACTAGTTGAATTAAGACTTAAATATTTAGAACCCATCGTAGATTATTTTATTATCATAGAGTCAAACATAACTTTTACAGGTAAAAAAAAGGAATGGAATTTCCCTAATATATTAAATACTAAATTAAAAAAATTTGCTCATAAAATTCAGTACCACCAGCTCAATATTGAACTTGATAAAATTAAAAATGAGGAGTCATGGATTATAGAGAATGTTAAAGGAGATGATTTTTGGAGAATAGAAAATTTTCAAAGAAATTATATAAAAACAGCATGTAGTAAATTTTCAAATGATGATATTTTAATTATAAGTGACTTAGATGAAATACCATCAAAGAAAAAGTTAAATTTTATTTTATCTTCTGATTTTAAAAAAATTTCTCCTATTGCTTTAGAACAACACTTGTTTCATCTAGACTGTAATTTTTTAAGATTAGAAAGTTGGCGAGGAAGTATTGTGACCACTATGCAAGGCAATAACGAGCATAAGCCTCAAAAATTCAGAAGATTAAGAAACAAAATTTCGCATTTTACTGATGGAGGATGGAGCTTTTCGTCTTTTGGTGGGTATGAAAGAGTTAAGGAAAAAATTGAGTCATATGCACATTCAGAACATAACAATGATAAATTTAAAAGCCCAGAACATATTGCTAATTGTCAAAAAACTGGTGCAGATTTATTTCATAGGAAAATAAAATCTAAAAAAATAGAAAAAAACTTTTTTCCAAAAGATTTGTTAGAAATTATGGAGCAAAACCCAAAGTTTTATTTTGGGCCCAATAGTTAAATTTATGATTTATGTTTCAATTAGTACAATTCCACAAAGAATAAATAATTTAAACAAATCAATAGAATCTTTATTATCACAAACAAAAAAACCAGATAAGATTTTTATTAATATCCCATTTAAATATAGACGCTTTAATGAAATTGTTAAAGATGAACAAATTCCAAAATTTAATAATGATATAGTTGAAATAACAAGAGGTGAAGATTATGGGCCGGGAACTAAATTATTAGGCTCTTTAAATAAAATTAAAAAAGATTCTTTGCTTATTTTAGTCGATGACGACCACACGTATGAAGATTATATGATAGAAAGTTTTTTTTATTTTTACACCAAAGCACCAAACAATGCATATAGTTTTTACGTACATCCTTTAGGTACGTTTGGGGTTGGACAGGGAGCAGATGGATTTGCAATAAACACAAATTATTTAGATGGAGTTAAAATTTTTTATGATCTTGTTGTTAAGGACTACAAAGAACTTTTTTTACACGATGATCTTTGGATTTCTTATTTCTTATACTTTTTAAAAAAAAATAAAATTTTTTCTCTAAGAGAACATCTTAAAAAAAATATTGATGGAAAGTTGAATCTCATTTATAAAAAACATATAACATTACCTGGCCTTATAGAGTCCTATGGAAAAAATTTAGATGAAGCCGTTAAAGAAAGAGATAAAATAGCAATTGAAAGCTTCAAATATATGCAAGCCAAGACTAAAGATTTAAGTTTTTAATTTTGTAAAAAAAATTTTTCCATTCTACGGATCTTACATCCCACGAATATGTACTATTAATAGTTTCTCTTTGTAATTTTAGTTTTCGTTGTGTTTCTTCTGACCAAAAATTTTTAATACTGTCAAGAAGAGCTTTACTATATTTTATTTCTAAATCTTCAGGTTTTTTTTCGAAATTTATTATTTTTCCAAAGGGTGAACATGTTTCATTTAGAGCGCCAAGGTTAGTCGTAACAACTTCACAACCAGCAGCCAGAGATTCAATTGCTGCAATACAGCTAGTTTCTGGCCAGATACTAGGATGAGCAAATATGTGAACTTTTTTTAATTTTTCTATTATTTTATCATTTTTTAGAAAACCAAAATAATTTACATTTTTTGTATTTTTACATTCATTAAAAAGCTCTTCATATTTTTTTCCAAGGACTGCATCAAATTTTTTTCCATAAATTATTGTAGAAGAGCAAACGTCAAGTTCCACATTTTCTAAATTTAGACTTTTAAATACTTTTAATAAAATCTTTAAACCTCTCCAAGGTGTAGTGTGATAAATTAAACTTATCTTATCTGAAGGCTTTTCTTTAAAAGATATTTTTTCTATAGCATTTCTAATAACAACAGTTTTATTTTTAGGTAAATTAAAGTATTTAATATGTTGTTCCAGATTCCAATTAGAATTATATATGATCCAATCTATCTTATTTATAAAATCTCTAGAACCTAAGTTTTTTGCCTCTTTTTGGTTAACAAAGTGATGCATCCACAAAACATTAATCTTATTTTTTTCTAAAAGACTATAATCTGCATTATTTAAAATAAGATTTATATCTTTGAAACTTTCATCAGGTAGATATTTTAGGAGTAATCTTAATTGACTTTCGCTTCCCCCAAAAGAATCTTTAAAAGATACGGGTCTAGATTTGTCGCTGTCTACTTTTCTTAAAATTCTAGATTTTTCTTCCACAAAATAAATTTAACAAATTATTTTGATAAATCTAACAAATTATTTTGCTATAAATTCTTTTAAACTTAAAAATAGCTTATTAATATCGCCATTATTAGCCTCAATTACTGAAGAAAATTCTTCTTTTTGAGTTCTAGCCAAACTTAGTCCTTCAATAATTAAATCTCTTATAAGAGGTCTATTAGTATCTTTGGTATAAACTCTCCATTCAATATTAACTTCAGGCCTCTTGCTCGTTGCGAGGAGCAAACTTTTAACAATAGTATATTTGTCATTTAAAACTTGAGTTTCTATAACATTTATTTTTGGATCTGAATAATCAGTTAATCTAGAAGTAAAACTTTTTAAAAAATATTTTTCAAACAAATCTAAAAATTTAACCATTTGTTCTTCACTAAGTTTTTTTTTGTATTTTCCCAATGAATAATATGCAACACCTTTTATGTCTACAGTTTTTAAAGCAAGTTCTGATAACTTTTCTGTTTTAAATTCTTTTGAATTTGTAGCTACTAAAATTTTTTTAGTCTCATTGACAATTTCAGTAATAAACTCTTTTGGATCTGCGCTATAACTGAAAGCACTTTGTGTGAAAGCAAAGGTAGAAAAAATAATAATTAAAATTTTTTTTTTCATTCAACTTAATTTATTGCTTAAATTTAATCTGTCTCTATTTCTTCCCAATCATCATCATTTTGGGTATCGGTTGTAGAAGTTGAATTTATTATTTTTTTAGCTCTGTTTTGTAAGTAAAGACTTTTTAAAGAAGCATAGAGATCAATTGAATTTTTTTCAACACTATCAAAAGATTCAATATTTTTTGCTCTAAAATCTACAGATTCAGTTCCTCTATAATAATAGTAATTATGTTCCGAGTAATTTCCATTGCCTACAACTCCATTACTTATTTCTGAATTATGAGTAATTTGATAAACTGGATCTAAAAAAACATTACCAACCTTACCGACAACATCTCTTGTTGTTGTAGGTCCTAGCACTGGGAGAACAAAGTAACAACCTGTTTTAACACCCCAAACCCCCATTGTTTGACCAAAGTCTTCTTTGCCCTCATCTTCAAATCCTAATTTTGTAGCTGGGTCAAAAAAACCCAAAACACCAGCGGTAGTATTAATTCCAAATCTTGCTGCAGTATTTCCAGCTTTTTTAAAATCCCCCTGCAAAATATTATTTGAAGCTGTTAGTAAAGATCTTAGATTATTTACAGCATTACCTGTTGCTTTTCGAATTGGTGCTGGAATCGATCTGTAACCTTTTGCGACTGGTCTAAATATAGCTTTATCCATAGTATGATTGAATTTAAACATAGCACGACTTAAACCTTCAAAGCATTCTTTGCTACTTTCTGAGGATCCTTTTAACTCTTCATTTGTCGACCCTGCATTTACAGCGTTTATCTGCAACAACATCAACACAAAAAATGTACTTATAGTTTTCTTTATCATTTTTAATCTTTAATTTTTTTATTGTAAAAATATATATGTTATATATTAATATTATCTGTAATTAGTAAATAGTTAATTTGGACCAGCATGTTGTTGTATTTATAAAGTTTTCATGAAAATTAACAATCTTTATTCACCAAATTTTGATAAAAAGAAAAGGTTAATTAAATCAATAAAATCAATAGTTATTCACTATACTGGTATGCAATCTGAGCGTGCATCTATAGCTCGATTATGCTCTCCAAAATTTAAAGTGAGTAGTCATTTTTTAATAAATGAAAAAGGTAAAATTTATAGATTAGTCAAAGATCAATATATAGCTTGGCATGCTGGAAAATCAAACTGGGGAAAATATAAAAATTTAAATAAAAACTCTATTGGGATTGAGCTTGTGAATAAGGGGCACCAATTTGGGTATACCGATTTTAAAAAAAAACAATTATCTAGCCTAATAAAACTTTGTAAACTTTTAATAAAAAAATATAAAATTAAAAAAAAATATATAACTGGTCATTCGGATATTGCTCCATTAAGAAAAATTGACCCTGGAGAAAAATTTCCCTGGAAACAAATGGCTAAAAATAAAATTGGAGTTTGGCATAATCATAATTCTGATTTTCTGTATAAGAGCCGAAATATCAAAGTTTTAAAAAAAAAAGAAAAGATGGGATTTTTTGAGAATTTAAAAAAAATTGGCTATTATTTTTCAAAAAACCAAAAAAAATCTTTATTTAAAATTTTAACAGCTTTCCAAAGACATTTCAGACAAGAGCTGGTTAATGGCAAATTAGATAAAGAATGCTGGATAATTGCAAAAGATATTGCAAAAAATTGTAAAAACTCTTGATTTAAGACATTTTTTTGATTAAAAAATAATTGCCAGATAATTGATTGGTCACTTTTGTTTAATAACAAAAGAGGAAAGTCCGGGCTCCATAAGAACACGGTGCCAGATAACTTCTGGCGAGGGTAACCTTAGGGATAGTGCCACAGAAAATAAACCGCCTTATCAAGGCAAGGGTGAAAAGGTGTGGTAAGAGCACACCGGTTTTTTGGTAACAAAAAACGCATGGAAAACCCCACCGGGAGCAAGACCAAATAGAGATAGCATGGCCTTTTTGGCCGAAAACAGTTCTTAAGTTAGCTATCTGGGTTGGTCGCTAGAGGCTAAATGTGAATTTAGTCCCAGACAAATGATCAATTTAAATGACAGAACCCGGCTTATAGATTATCTGGCATCTCCAAAAAAATAGTTACTTACAGGGAAAAAATAGAAAATTTAGGATGTTCACGTTTTGATTCTTAAATGATTCAACTTTGTGCCAAAAAAACAATTATCACGTTTCTTTATAAAATTGGGTCACTTTCTGTCCATATGTCCAAAATTAGGGTATTGACGTATAGGTTGAAAACCCATATGGTCCCATATATTCCCATAGGAGGGGTAAATGATATTTAAAAAGTTAAGTCTTAAAAGAGTTTTTGATTTCTTATTAAGTATCGCTGACTTAAAAAAAAATGTTTTTATCAACTTACGAAAACAAATTGGACAAAAAATGGAGGGTATCAGTGCCAGCTAGTTTTAGATCTTATTTAAGTAGCATGGGTTATAATGGGATAATTTGTTATCCTTCATTCAACAACCCTTCAATAGAAGGATGTTCTCAAAATAGGATTGAAAAACTTTCAGACTCTATAGATTCTTTAAATCCTTTTGAAGAAAAGAGAGATATTTTTGCTACTTCTGTATTATCTACAAGCACTAATCTTCAATTTGATAGTGAGGGCAGAATTTCTATACCTAACAAATTATTAAATCATGCAAAAATTAAACAAACAATGCTTTTCGTTGGTCAGGGAAAAACATTCCAGATTTGGGAACCAAAACTATTTGAAAAATTCAAAACAAAAGCTAGAAAAAAAGCTAACTTGAATAGAGCAAGCCTAAAATGGGAAACACAACTTAATAGGGAGAAAAAATGACAATAAATATTAAAGGACCAGAATTAAGAGAATTAAAACCAAGAATTTTAGTTTTAGGTGTTGGTGGAGCAGGAGGAAATGCTCTTAATGGTATGATTGATGACGGAATGCAAGGTGTAGAATTTGTTGCAATAAATACTGATGCGCAAGATTTAATAAATAGCAAAGCTCCAGCAAAGATACAATTAGGAACCAATTTAACCAAAGGATTGGGAGCGGGAGCCAAACATGAAATTGGCCAAGCGGCAGCTGAAGAATCTTTAAATGATATTGTCGATTATATTAAAGGAAGCAATATGGTTTTTATAACTGCGGGTATGGGTGGAGGAACAGGAACTGGAGCTGCACATGTAATAGCTAGAGCTGCAAAAGAATTAAACATACTTACAGTTGGTGTAGTTACACTGCCATTTTCTTATGAAGGACAAAAAAAAATGAGACAAGCTATGGAAGGATTGGAAGAATTAAAAAAACACTTAGATGCTAATATTATTGTTCCAAATCAAAATCTATTCAAAGTTATTAATGAAAAAACAACTTTTAAAAATTCTTTTGGATTGTCAAATGATGTTTTAAAATCTGGCGTTCAAAGCATTACAGATCTAATGGTAAGACCAGGTTTAGTTAATTTAGACTTCGCTGATGTAGAAACTATCATGAAGGGAATGGGAAAAGCGATGATGGGCACAGGTGAAGCCGAAGGAGAAAATCGAGCTGCAGAAGCTACTAATGCGGCATTGAATAACCCATTGATTGATGAGTACTCATTACAAGGAGCAAAAGGTCTTTTGGTAAATATAACCGGTGGTGAAGATCTTACTATGTTTGAGGTAGACGAAGCTGTAAACAAAATTAGAGCTGAAGTAGATTCTGAAGCTGAGTTAATATTTGGCTCTATCGAAGATATAAAATTAAATGGTAAAATTAGAGTTTCTATAGTTGCTACATCTCTAGATGAGCAAGAACCAGAAATAAAACCAGTTATTAGTATGATACATAGGTTTCAAAATAGAAATATTGGCCAAAAAAATAATCTGACAAGCGTAGCGGCAAATAATCAAGCTGTTTTAACTGCCACACAGGGGGCGACAGCTTTAGATATTAATAATGTAATTGAACAAAATAAAGATATTCATGTAGAACTAAAACAGAACGATCATCAAGACGCAAAAAACGAAGAAAATTTTGAAAATATTTCTATGGAAAATGCTGCGTATTTACAAAATACTGATAATTTATCTAGTGTTCAAAATAATGAAATTAACCAAACTATGGATAGTTTTGAAGTAGATAGTATTGAGCTATCAACGCCTGAACTATTTTCAGATAACGATGACGAAAGTTCATTTAATCAAGATCTAAATAGCAAAAACGAACCATTAATATTTGAAAGTACAACAGATGAACAGAAAACAGAAAATGCAGAAACAGAAATGTTTGAAGAGGTAAATTTAGAAGAAGATTTCGAAATTCCAGCTTTTTTACGTAAACAAAAGAATTGAATGGAAGAGAAAAGCGAAATTTATGAATGCCATCTTACCGCTGGAAAAAACAAAACATTATCCAGTAATGCTAAATCAAGTATTAAGTATTATAGCCCCTCAGCGTGGTGGTACATATATTGATTGTACATTCGGTGGCGGAGGATATTCTAAAGCGATATTAAACTTTCCTGACACAAAAGTTATTGCTCTCGACAGAGATAAATTAACCAAAAAATATGCTACAGATTTAGAAAAAAAGTTTCCAAAAAGATTTACATTTTTTGAAGAAAAATTTAGCAATATAAGCAAAGTTGTAAAAAAAGATTTAAATCCAAAAGCTGTGATATTTGATTTAGGCCTTTCTTCGTTTCAGCTTTCTGATCAAAAAAGAGGTTTTTCTTTTGAATCTAAAAATTTTTTAAACATGGAAATGGGCATAAATGAACATACAGCATATGATGTAGTAAATAATCTGGATAAAGAATATTTAGCAAAAATAATAAAGGTTTTAGGTGAAGAAAAAGATGGAAAAATAATTGCAAATAAAATTGATAAACATAGATCACAAAAACCAATAGAAACTTCAAAAGAACTTTCTTCTATTATTAATAGTGCTAAAAAAAATTATAATTCTCACAAAAAAAACCCTTCTACAAAAACATTTCAAGCAATTAGAATTTTTGTTAATCAAGAATTAACACAATTAATAGAAGGGTTAATTGAGGCTACAAAACTTCTATCAGAGGGAG
>CAJQRW010000013.1 GCA_905612415.1 uncultured Pelagibacteraceae bacterium | reverse complement strand
GAAAGATTTTTAACTTTATCAAATGAAAAAAAATATGATGGTGTTGTTTTTCATAGAGTAATAGATGGGTTTATGGCCCAAACCGGTGATGTTGAGTTTGGTAATTCTAATCTACAAGGCTATGATTTGAATAGAGCAGGGACTGGTAGCTCAAGCTATCCAGATTTAAAATCTGAATTTAGTGATTTACCTCATGATAGAGGAACTTTATCAATGGCTCGCTCATCAGATCCAAATAGTGCAAATAGTCAATTTTTTATTTGTTTTAAGCCTTCTTCATTCTTGGATCGTCAATATACAGTTTTTGGTAAAGTTATCAAAGGCATGGAATATATTGATTTAATTAAAAGAGGTGAAGGTTCAAACGGTGGCGTGACTGATCCAGATATAATAGTTAGCTTATCCTCAAAATAAACTAAATTTTTAAATGAAAAATGAAAAATTTTCTTTCAATTTATTGAAAGAAGAGCGTTGTGCTAGAGTAGGAAAAATTTATACTCATAGAGGTAATATTGATACTCCAACATTTATGACTGTTGGAACTCAAGGTACTATAAAAGCAGCTTTTATTGATGATGTAATATCTGCGGGTGCTCAAATCATTTTATCAAACACATATCATTTAATGATAAGACCAGGAACTGAAAGAATTAAAAGAGTAGGTGGTTTACATCAATTTATGAATTGCAACTTGCCAATACTTACCGACTCTGGAGGTTTTCAAATTATGTCACTTTCAAAATTGGTAAAAATAGATAAAAAAATTGGAGCAACTTTTAATTCACATATAGATGGAAAAAAATTTATATTAAGTCCTGAAGATAGCATGCAAATACAAAAAGATCTTAATTCAGATATTGTTATGGTTTTAGACGAATGTCCAAAATTATCAAATGATAAAAAAAAAATACATCAGTCTTTAAAACTTTCTCATCACTGGGCAGAGAGATCCAAAGATGCCTTTGGTATAAATCCCAAAAAAGCCTTGTTTGGAATAGTTCAAGGCGGAATATATAAGGACCTTAGATTAGAAAGTTTGGAAGGTTTAACTAATATAGATTTTGATGGTTATGCGTTAGGTGGTTTAGCTGTAGGTGAAAGCCAACAGCAAATGTTTGCAGTGTTAGATGACTTAGTTCCTTCGATGCCAAAAAATAAGCCTAGATATTTAATGGGTGTAGGGACCCCTTCCGATATATTAGGTGCTGTAAAAAGAGGTATTGATATGTTTGATTGTGTAATGCCAACAAGATCTGGAAGAACTGGATTAGCTTTCACATGGGAAGGTCGATTAAATCTAAGAAATTCAAAATACAAAAATGATGACACTCCTATTAACCAAAATGCTACCTTAAGAAGACTTCAGGCTTATTCTAAGAGTTACATTAGTCATTTAATAAATTCTAATGAGATATTAGGATCTATGTTACTCACACTTAACAATATTTTTTTCTATCAACAATTAATGGAAAAAATAAGAGAAACAATCAAAAATAACACTTTTGATAAATTTTATGACAAATATATCAATATAATTTGAAATTATTGTCTTAGAGCTTATTTTACAATTGAAAAATATTTAAAAGAATATACTAATACTTTCTTTGGGCCGTTAGCTCAGTTGGTAGAGCAATTCCCTTTTAAGGAATGGGTCGCTGGTTCGAATCCAGCACGGCTCACCACAAAACGGAAGTTTTGTGGTTGTGTAGGAATAAAATCATTAACTAATTTTTTTTATAGGTGGATATTTTAAAATTATTTCTGGTATCCATTTTTTTAATGAAATAATTCTATTGTCGGCTGACGGATGTGTGCTCATCCATTCCGGGGGAGCTTCTCCCTTTTGTGATTCTTTCATTCTTTCCCAAATTTTTACTGACTCCCTAATGTCATAACCTGCTAATGATGCAAATATTAAACCTAAATAATCAGCTTCTTTTTCTTGTTTTCGTCCAAAAGGATTATCTATTCCAAAAGTTCTTAACATTCCAGCAACATCTACACCTGATGCTCTGCTAGCATTAGAAATAGCCCCGCCTGTAAAAATATCTAATGCTGTAGTACCTATATTTAAAACTAAGGCTCTACTTGCTCTTTCAACAGAATGTTTAGCCACCGCATGAGCAATCTCGTGACCCATAACAGCAGCTAATCCATGCTTATTTTTTGTAACCTTAAGTATACCTGTATATACAGCTATCTTGCCTCCAGGCATACACCAAGCATTTTTAACCTTGTCATTATCAACCAAAATATATTCCCAACTAAAATTCCTTGTGGGGTCAGATTCGTTTATTGAATCAAAGTAAGCTGTTACAGATTCTTCTATTCGAGAACCTATTTCTTTAATTTCATCAAGTTGTTTTTTATCATCACTTAATTTTGTTTTTTTTTTAACATTTTCATATATTTGAGATGCTTGCCTATTTAATTGGCTTTCTGGTAGTAACTTTAATTGTTTACGATCAGTAATAGGCGCAGTAGAACAAGATCCTATAAGTAAACCACATCCACATGTTGAAAAAACTTCAAGAAATTTTCTTCTATTTATGTTACTCTTATTATTCATTACATACTGTATAAATGCCTATGAGCAAAAAAAAAAGCAATATTTTAGTCAGATTTAGAAATTATTTCATTACTGGTATAGTTGTTTTGATACCCATTGGTATAACTTTATATTTAACGGTATTTTTAGTCTCTATATCATCAAATTTATTACCTAATGAACTAAATCCAAATCATTACTTGCCTTACTACATACCTGGTGTTGAAATATTCATTTCAGTCATCATAATAACCTTTATTGGCTGGTTATCATTATCATTTATTGGAAAAAGATTATTATCTTTAATTAATATTATATTAAAAAAAATACCACTACTTAGAACAATTTATTCGGCATTAGGTCAAATGACTGAAACATTTGCCAAAACTGAAAAAGATAAAAATAATGTAGTTATAGTTGAATATCCAAGGAAAGGTACTTGGGCAGTTGGTTTTGCTACTAAAGAGAATGTTGGTGAAATTAGCGAAAAAACTAAACAAAATTTAATAAATGTATTTGTTCCCACCACTCCAAACCCAACTAGTGGATTTTTATTAATGTTTCAAAAAAATGAGGTAATCTTTTTAGACATGACTTTTGAAGAAGCTTCTAAATTTATCGTATCAGCAGGTACCTCAAATACTAAATAGATTTATCTAAATTAATCTCATTGATAATATCAACTTTATCATGAAGTTTTAATAAAAGATCATACCTTTTAAAATTTTCATCATTTTTTTCAATATTAATTATATTTTTCTCTGCTATTTTAAATAGATTTTCGTGATGTACTGGGTCAGCTAATTTAAAAAATTTAATACCACTTTGTTGGTAACCCAAAACATCACCAAAACCTCTTATTTTCATATCCTCTTCTGATATAAGAAAACCATCATTCGTTGATTTAAGTATTTTTATCCTTTTTCTTGCATTCTCACTTAAGTTATTTTTATATAACAGTATACACACAGCTTGAGATTTTCCTCTACCCACTCTTCCTCTTAGTTGGTGTAGTTGAGATAATCCAAATTTATTAGAATTTTCAATAATGATTACATTAGCGTTTGGAAAATCTATTCCTACTTCTATAACTGTTGTTGATACAAGAATATCAATTTTTCTATTTAGAAAATCATTTAAGACTAAATCTTTTTCATTTTTTTCTAAAGCACCATGTAATAAACCAACTTTTTTTGGAAACAATTTTTTTAACATATCATATTTAACTATAGCTGCTGAATAATCTAATATTTTGGACTCTTTTATTAACGGACAAACCCAAAAAACTTGGTTATTGAGTTTAATTTGTTTTTTTACAAAAGTTAGTATTTCACTCATCTTACCTTCAGGTTTACTCAAAGTTATTATGTTCTTACGGTACTTAGGTTTTTCGATTATTCTTGAAACATCCATATCACCATAAATAGCTAATACAAGTGATCGTGGTATCGGAGTTGCTGACAATAATAATATATCACAATCTAAACCACCTTTTTTCGAAAGCGCAATTCTCTGTTTTACACCAAATTTGTGCTGTTCATCGATTATTGATAACCCTAAATTTTTAAATTTTATTTTTTTTTGAAATATTGCATGCGTTCCTATAAGAAAATTAATTTTTCCATTAGCCAAATCATTGTGTATATTTTTTTTTTCTAAATATTCAGTTTTTCCTGTTAATAAACTAATGTTGAAATCTGTAGATTTAAATAAATTTTTAACTAACACATAGTGCTGTTTTGCTAGTATTTCTGTTGGAGCCATAAGCGCTACCTGATAATTTGATTTTATAACATTAGCTGCTGCCACTAATGAGA
>CAJQRW010000012.1 GCA_905612415.1 uncultured Pelagibacteraceae bacterium | reverse complement strand
GGGTCCTTTAAAATGGATTGGGCCGTCAACAGATGATGAGATTGTAAAGTACTCAAAAGAAAAAAAAGGAATTGTTATAGTTCCAGTGGCTTTTGTCTCAGAGCATTCAGAAACACTTGTAGAATTAGATATAGAATATAAAAAATTAGCAGTAAAAAATGGTTGTAGTTTCTACAAAAGAGTACCAGCGCTGGGTATAGAGGAGAATTTTATTAAGGGTCTTACGGAATTAGTTTTGGGGAAAAAAACAAAAGGAAATTTTGTTTCATCAGTTATGTGTCCCAGTAAATATAAAAAATGTCCATGTCTAAGTTTGTAAAAAATTTAAATAAAAAATGAAAACTGCATTAATATTTGGTTCGTCTGGATTAATTGGTAATGAGCTTTTAAATGTTGTTAAGAAAAATAATAATTATAATAAGATAAAATTATTCGTTCGTTCGGCAACCGATAATAACGATCCAAAAGTTGAGACTATTCAAACTGACTTTAATGATTTAGAAAAGCACAAAGATTCAATTGTAGGAGATGATTGTTTTTTTTGTATTGGAACAACTAGAAAAGATACTCCAGACAAAAATGAATATAGAAGAGTTGAGTATAATATCCCTCTAGATGTTGCAAAAATTGCAAAATCAAATTCAGTAAAGGTTTTCATTTACGTGTCATCATTAGGTGCTAATCCAACTAGTTCTGGTTCTTATTTAAAAAATAAAGGCCAAGTAGAGGAAGAATTAAATAATTTAAATTTTCCAAAACTTGCAGTAATACGGCCATCAATTTTACTTGGAAACAGAAAGGTTTTTAGATTGGGTGAACGTATTGGTATATTTATAATGAAAACTTTATCTATATTTTTTTTAGGGGTTTTAAAAAAATATAAACCCATCGAAGCTAAAAATGTTGCTAAAGCTATGGTAGCGATTGCTCAAAACCATGATCAAAAAACAGTTTTTGAATCGAATGAATTAAATGAAATAGAAAAATGACTTTACTAACTTCTAAGCAACTTAAAGACTATGAGGATTATGGGTTTGTTGCTCCAATTGATGTTCTAACATTAGATGAAGCAAATGAAATTAAAACAGAGATAGAAAAAATTGAAAATAGATGGCCGGATGCACTGAATGGATTAGGAAGAAATTATGTTCATATGATCTCACCTATTTTTGATAAAGTTTGTCACAACTCTAAAATCCTAGATGCTGTCGAAAGTATTATTGGTAAAGATATTTTAGTTGGCGGGACAACGTTATTTATTAAAGATCCTGATAACAAAGGTTTTGTTAGTTGGCATCAAGACGCAAAATATATTGGGTTTGAGCCACACAACTGGGTAACTGCGTGGTTAGCTGTTACAGATGCAAATGAAGAGAATGGTTGCATGAGAATGTGGTCTGGCACTCACAAAGAAAAAATTCAAGAACACAAAGACACATTCAATGAAAGTAATTTATTAACGCGAGGTCAAACAGTTCAAAACGTACCATTAGAGAAAACAATCCCCAATGAACTTAAAGCTGGTCAATTATCACTTCATCACCCAATGATAGTTCATGGATCAACACCAAATAGAAGTAATAGTAGAAGAATTGGATTTGTTATTCAAAGTTATATCGGGGCAAATGTTGAGCAAGTAATAGGAAAAGTTTATGTACAGCAAGCAAGAGGAACAGATATATTTAAATATCACGAACACACAAAAAGACCAGTTGAATTAATGAGTAAAAAAGATGTAGCATTGAGAGTAAAGGCAAACGAAGAATTGTCAAAAATATTTTATAGCGGAACTAGAGAAAAAGGAAAATATTAATTGTGAATACGTATTTATTATTTAAATCAATTCATCTTATAGCTGTTATTTCTTGGATGGCAGGACTTTTATATTTACCTAGAATATTTGTTTACCACAGTGATGCTATTAAAAATAAAAAATCTGAAGATTTAATATCTACTTTTAAAGTAATGGAGAGAAGACTTTTTATTTATATTATGAACCCAGCAATGATAGCATCTTGGATTTTTGGTATGTTGTTAATACACACCATTGGTATTAACAATGTTGGGTTTTTGTGGCTTCAATTAAAGTTAGTGTTTGTATTAATTTTAACAATTTATCATTTTTTTTTATTACAATGCTTGAGGAAATTTGATGGCAACAACAACTCTTTTACCCCTAAATTTTACAGGATTATCAATGAAATACCGACCGTTCTACTTATAGGTATAATAATAGTTGTTGTTTTTAAACCATTATGAGACTTGTTTTTTTTTAAAAAGCCATTATATTAATAATGCATTTCTCAATATTTAAATCCCACTTATGAACTTAGAAGAATTAAAAAAAAAATCACCGGCGGAACTTATTTCTGAAGCAGAAAAGCTTGAGGTAGAAAATCCTAGCACGCTTAGAAAGCAAGAAATTCTATTTGCAATATTAAAAAAACTTGCTCAAAAAAATGAACAAATCACCGGCGGAGGAACCATTGAAGTTTTGCAGGATGGTTTTGGTTTTTTAAGGGCAACAGAATCAAATTATTTACCTGGACCTGATGATATTTATGTCAGCCCTAGTCAAATTAGAAAATTTGGATTAAGAACAGGCGACTCTGTCGAGGGAGAAATCAGAGGCCCAAAGGATCAAGAACGCTATTTTGCTTTATTAAAAGTTGATAAAATAAATTTTGATAATCCTGAGAAAGCTAGAAACAAAATTGCATTTGATAATTTAACACCATTGTATCCTGATTCGCAGCTTAAGATGGAAGTAGAAACTACAAAAATAGAAAAGAAACCTGATCAAACTGCTAGATTGATTGATCTAGTCAGTCCAATTGGTAAAGGACAAAGATCTTTGATAATTTCTCCACCAAAAGCAGGGAAAACAATCATACTTCAAAACATAGCTAACTCGATCGCCAAAAATCATCCTGAGTGCTATCTGATGGTCTTACTTATTGATGAAAGACCAGAAGAAGTAACAGACATGCAAAGAACTGTTAAAGGTGAAGTAATAGCCTCTACTTTTGATGAGCCAGCATCGAGACACGTGGCTGTAGCTGAAATGGTAATTGAAAAAGCAAAAAGATTAACAGAACATAAAAAAGATGTTGTTATACTTTTAGATTCAATAACAAGACTTGGCAGAGCTTATAATGCTGTGATACCCAGTTCAGGAAAAGTCTTGACTGGCGGTGTAGATGCAAACGCTCTTCAAAGACCTAAGAGATTTTTTGGGGCCGCAAGAAATATAGAGGAAGGTGGCTCACTTACTATTATCTCAACAGCATTAATTGATACAGGAAGCAGAATGG
>CAJQRW010000011.1 GCA_905612415.1 uncultured Pelagibacteraceae bacterium | reverse complement strand
TCATTGCAGTGCCAGCAAATACTAAAACTAAATCTGGATAAGCTATTGCAGCAGCTAGTGATGAGTTTTTTGTTAAATTTAGATATTGATTTGTTGTAGGAGGAATTATAATCCTTAAAGCTTGAGGCATAATAACTAGTTTTAGTACTTGTGTTGGCGTCAATCCTATCGAAGCAGCAGCTTCTTTTTGACCTTTTCCAATGCCTTGAATTCCTGCTCTTACGTTCTCAGCTATAAATGTTGCGGTATAAAGTGTTAAAGCTAAAGTTAGTGCTATTAATTCGGGTGGTATACCCATTCCCCCTTCATAAGTGTATGAAGTTTTAGCAAGTTGTTTTAATTCAGGAAAACTAAAAGATAAGTCAAAACCTCCTGCTAAAAAAGTTAGCAAAGGTAATCCAATAAAAATACTTAACGAAATAAGAAACTTTGGAAGTTGTTTGCCCTCTTCTTCTTGTTTCTTTTTTGCATATCTATTTACAAAGAAAATTAATATTAAAGCTAGAATTAAAGTAATGAAAAATATATCAAAATTTTCCCAAATAGGCGCTGGTGTGTAAAGACCTTTAATAGTCATAAATGAAGATCCTAATAACAAATTAGCATCCTCAGGCATTGGTAATGCTCTTAATGCAGCAAAGTACCAAAAAAAAATTTGAAGTAGTAATGGAATATTTCTAAAAAATTCTACATAAAAAGCTGCAGTTTTTTTAATTAAATAATTTGGAGATAAACGTGCGATACCAACTACAATTCCTAATAGTGTCGAAAGAATAATACCAATAAAAGCTACTAAAAGAGTGTTTAAAAGACCTACTAAATAAGCTCTAGCATATGAATGAGAACCGTCATAATCTATTAAGGAAAATTGTATATCAAACGAAGCTTCTTGCTTCAGAAAAGCAAAACCAAATTCAATGCCTCTATTTTCCATATTGATTTGAGCATTCATGGTAAAAAAACCAAAAATTAAGACTATAAATAATAAGGTAATTGCTTGAGGTAATATTTTGTTTCGTTTCATATATAAGGAGCAGTATAAAAAAAGGGCTGGATAAATCCAGCCCTTTTCTCTTTAAATTTAAGTAATATTATCTTGCTGGTGCTACGTAAAGAATACCACCTTTAGTCCATAATTCATTTGGACCTCTGTCAGGTAATATACCAGTATCAGCGATATTACGTTTATAGCTTTCACCATAATTACCAACTTGTTTGATAATTCTTAGGCTCCACTCATTATCTAATCCAAAAGCAGCTCCTAATTCACCTTCTGAACCAACAAGTCTTTTGATTTGTGGGTTTTCAGAAGTTTTCATAGAATCAGCGTTTGAAGAAGTAATTCCGTATTCTTCAGCTTCGATCATTACGTACAGTGACCAACGAACTAAGTCTTCCCAAACAGAATCACCTTGACGAACAACAGGACCTAATGGTTCTTTTGAAATCGTTTCTGGTAACACTATATGTGCATTTGGATCTTTCATTTTAGTTCTTTGAGCAGCTAAACCTGATTTATCTGTTGTGTATGTATCACATCTTCCAGCGTCATATGCTGCAACAACTTCATCAGCCTTTTCAAAAGCTACTGGCTCATAAGAAATTCCTTTAGAAACGAAGAAGTCTCTCATGTTAAGCTCTGTTGTTGTTCCAATGTTAGTACAAGCAGAAATACCATTTTTAAATTGGCTAGTAGAAGTAATTCCTGAGTCTTTTCTAACCATAAAACCTTGGCCATCGTAGAAATTAACTCCAACGAATGTAAGACCAATGTCTGCATCTCTTGAAAGAGTCCATGTTGTGTTTCTTGATAAGATATCAACCTCACCAGAAGTTAAAGCTGTGAATCTTTCTTTTGCACTTAGTGGGGTAAATTTAACTTTACCAGCATCACCAAGAACAGCGGCGGCTACAGCTCTACATACATCAACGTCAAGTCCAGTCCAATTTCCTGATGCATCAGCATTAGAAAAACCAGGCAGACCTTGAGAGACACCACATCTTACAAACCCTTTTTTCTGTGTATTTTTAAGAGTTTTCGATTTTTTAGCAGCCATAGCTTCTGTTCCAAGCACAAATAGCAATGAAAAAACTGCAAAAAATGATAGTAAAGATTTAAATGTTTTTTTCATTTTTTCCCTCTATATTAATTATATTTATTGTTAGCA
>CAJQRW010000010.1 GCA_905612415.1 uncultured Pelagibacteraceae bacterium | reverse complement strand
GGTTCAAGTGAAATTACGGGAGTAGTTTGGCCGCGTAAGCAAAATACTACTAAAAAATTTCAACTAAAAAAAATATCAAATAAAATAAAAACTAATAGTTTAAATTTATCAATGATTCATTTCATATCTTGGTTTTCAAAATATAACTTAGTTCCTCTCGGAATGTCTCTAAAAATGTGTTTGTTTAATAAAGATGTTGTAGTAAAAAATTATGAACAAGAGTTTAATAAATATTTTATTAAAAAAGATAAGTTTTCTTTTTCATTAAATACAGAACAAAAAAAATCATTATCTTTTTTAAGATCAGCCGGTGATAATTATAAAGTGACTGTGCTTGAAGGCGTAACAGGATCTGGAAAAACTTTAGTATATTTTGAAAGGATTAAGGATTTAATAAATAAAGGTTTTCAATCTTTAATAATGTTACCAGAAATTGCTCTTACTAATCAATTTAGCAAAAGATTTGAGGAATTTTTTGGATCAGAGCCAGCTATTTGGCATTCGGGTACTTCAAAAAAAAATAAATCAATAATTTGGAAAGGTATTAATGAAGGTAAAATAAAAATAGTTATAGGTGCGCGATCTTCACTTTTTTTACCCTTTAAAAATTTGGGTATCATAATTGTTGATGAAGAACATGATGCTTCTTATAAACAAGATGAGGGAGTTGCTTATAATGCAAGAGACATGGCTGTTACAAGAGCATCTTTAGAAAATATACCTATAAGTTTAGTTACCTCTATACCTTCTATAGAAACATACAACAATATAGTAAATAAAAAATATTTAATAACAAAATTAAAAAAAAGATATAAATCAACAAACTTACCGACAGTAGAAATTATAAATTTAAACTCTGAATTGCTAGGTAAACAATCTTGGATTGCTAACAAAACTATCACTGAGGTAAATAAATATTTAAAAAAAGAAGAACAAGTATTATTTTTTTTAAATAGAAGAGGTTATGCACCCTTTGCTATTTGTAAACAATGTAAAAAAAATTTTCAATGCCCCAATTGTTCTGTAAATTTAAATTTTCATAAAAGAATCAATAAACTTCTTTGCCATTACTGTGGATACAGTGAATCATTATTAAGAGATTGTAATATTAATAAAAAATGTGATTTAATATTTTGTGGACCTGGTATCGAAAGAGTTTTTGATGAATTGAAAAAAATATATCCTAACAAAAGGATAGAGATGTTTTCTAGCGATACATTAAAAAAAAAAAAGACTGCTTCTAAATTATTAGAAGAAGCGGTAGAAAAAAAAATTGATATTTTAGTTGGAACTCAATTGTTGTCAAAAGGATTTCATTTTCCAAAGTTAAATTGTATTGTAGTTGTAGATGGAGATTTTTCATCTCATGGATACGACCTAAGGTCTGCAGAAAAAAATGTTCAACTTTATCATCAATTGAGTGGAAGAGCGGGGAGAGAAAATAATTCATCTAAAATTTACTTTCAAACCTATACGCCAGATAATGATATTCTTTTAAATATAACTAAGAATGATCCTCATATTTTTCTAGAAAAAGAATTATCTCTGAGAAAAGAAAAAAAACTACCTCCATTTTCGAGACTTATATCTATAATAATTTCAGGACAAGACGAACCAAATATTATGAATTATGCAATAAATATAAAAAAAATCTTACCTAAAATTAAAGGTGTGGAAGTTTTAGGTCCTGTTTTAGCACCAATAGCAAAGCTTAACAAAAGGTACAGATGTAGGATTTTGATAAGGTATCCAAAAAATGTATTTATCCAGAAATATCTCTCACAATCATTGAATAATACAAAAAGTATAGCTGGAATAAAACTAGAGGTTGATGTTGACCCAATTAATTTTAGCTAAATGGGGGTTTATTAGTTTTTAAAGGACAAAAAGATACAATATAAGAAGTTGAATTTACTAATATAATCTCTTACAAAACTAATCTTTTAGGAGCAAAAAATTGAGTTCAAAATCAACATTTTCAAATTCTACTTCAAAAAGCTATGCGTTAGCCTTTTATGAACTTGCTAATGAAAACTCTGCTTTAGACCAAGTGGAGAAAGAAATGATAAGTTTTATAAAACTATTGAATGAAAGTTTGGATTTTAAAAAAGTGTTAATAAACCCAATGATAACAAAAGAAGATAAGGAAAATGTTTTATTAAGAATACTTAAACAAAATAATTATTCTGAAGATTCAAAAAAATTTTTAAGCTTTGTAGCTAGCAAAAATAGATTATTTTTTTTAGATAAGATTATTGAAAGCTTTTTAAATCTAGTTTCAATTAAAAAAGGTGAATTAAAAGCAGAGTTGATTTCATCAAAAGATTTGACAGCACCAGAACAAGAAAAAATTAAAAATGAATTGTCTGAAAGCTTTAAATCTTCACTTAATATTGATTATAAATATGATCCAAATTTAATAGGTGGGTTAATTATTAAAGTTGGAAGTGTTATGGTCGATACTTCAATTAAAACTAAATTAAAAAAATTAGAACAAAATATGGTAGAAATTTGATATGCAAATAAATCCATCAGAAGTTACAAAAATTTTAAAAGAACAAATAAAGAAATTTGGTGAAAAAACTGAAGTATCCGAGGTTGGACAAGTTCTTTCTGTGGGAGATGGTATAGCTAGGGTGTATGGTTTAGATAATGTTCAAGCTGGAGAGATGGTAGAATTTTCTGACGGATCTAAAGGTATGGCATTAAACTTGGAAAGTGAGAATGTTGGTGTTGTAATTTTTGGAGATGATAGAGCTATTAAAGAAGGGGATATTGTAAAGAGAACAGGTGCAATTGTTGATACACCAGTTGGAAAAGAATTATTAGGTAGAGTTGTTGATGGACTAGGTAAACCAATTGATGGTAAAGGTGCTTTAGATAAAGGTTTGAAAAGAAGTAGAGTTGAAGTAAAGGCTCCAGGAATTATTCCAAGAAAATCAGTCAGTGAACCAATGCAAACAGGATTAAAATCAATTGATAGTTTAGTTCCAATCGGTCGTGGTCAGCGTGAATTAATTATTGGTGATAGACAAACTGGAAAAACTGCAGTTGCGATTGATGCCATTATAAACCAAAAAAAAATAAATGAATCTGGTGATGAAAAACAAAAACTTTATTGTATTTATGTAGCGATAGGACAAAAAAGATCTACAGTAAGACAAATTCAAAAAACTTTAGAAGAAGCAGGTGCTATGGAATATACTACTATTGTTGCTGCCACAGCTTCAGATGCAGCACCACTTCAATTCTTAGCTCCTTATACTGGATGCACTATGGGTGAATTTTTTAGAGACAATGGCATGCATGCACTGATTATTTATGATGATTTATCTAAACAAGCTGTAGCTTATAGACAGATGTCACTTTTATTAAGAAGACCCCCAGGAAGAGAAGCTTACCCAGGAGATGTATTCTATCTTCATAGCAGATTACTTGAAAGAGCCGCAAAGCTAAGCGACGAACATGGTGGAGGATCATTGACTGCCCTTCCAATCATCGAAACACAAGGTGGAGACGTATCTGCGTTTATTCCAACCAATGTGATCTCAATTACTGATGGACAAATATTTCTTGAAACAGAATTATTTAACCAAGGAATTAGACCAGCGATTAACGTAGGTTTATCAGTTTCTAGGGTTGGATCTGCAGCACAAACAAAAGCAATGAAAAAAGTTTCTGGATCAATGAAGCTAGAACTTGCTCAATATAGAGAAATGGCAGCATTTGCTCAATTTGGATCAGATTTAGATGCTTCAACGCAAAAACTTTTAAACAGAGGTTCAAAATTAACTGAACTGTTAAAACAAAAACAATACTCACCCATGACAGTTGCTGAACAAGTAATATCTGTCTTTTGTGGGGTTAAAGGTTATTTGGATGATGTAGAACTTAAAGATATAGCTGAGTTTGAATCTCAAATAATTGAAAAGTGTAAATCTGAAAAACCAGAAATTTTAGAATCTGTTCTAAGTTCAGGAAAGCTTGAGAATGATACTGAAAAATTATTAGTTGAAGTAATAACGGAACTTAAAAAAAAAATTAATTTATAAAATATGGCGACGCTAGACGACTTAAAAAAAAGAATAGCAAGTGTGAAATCTACACAAAAAATTACAAAAGCTATGAAAATGGTCGCGGCTGCTAAACTTAGAAGAGCACAAGAAAACGCTGAGAGGGGAAGACCATATTCTGAGAAAATGAATAATATTATTCTTAATTTATCTAATGGAATTCCTGATAAAGAGAATGCTCCGAAGTTACTTTCAGGAACGGGCGAAGAGAAAATATACCTGTGTATAGTTTTAACATCTGACCGAGGCCTTTGCGGTGGCTTTAATACAAACATTATTAAAAAAGCTAAAGCATACTTTGAAAAAATATTTATTGAGGGAAAAAAATTAAAAATTATAACTGTAGGTTCAAAAGGTTATGACCAACTAAAGAGAATTTATAAAAAAAATATTATTGAAAAAATATCATTCAAAGATTCTAAAACTATTAGTTATTTAGATGCAGAGAAAGTAGGTAAAATTATAATTGAAAATTTTGAAAAAAAAGAATTTGATGTATGTACAATTTTTTATAATAAATTTAAAAATGTAATTACTCAAATACCCCAAGAACAACAAATAATTCCGTTGAAGAATTCTGAAACAGAAAAAAATTCTTTTGATGATAATTATGAATTTGAACCAGAGCAAGATGAAATTTTAAGCAACTTACTTCCTAAAAATATTTCTACACAGATTTTTAAGGGGATGTTAGAAAATTCAGCAAGTGAGCAAGGTTCAAGAATGAGTGCGATGGATAGTGCAACCCGAAATGCAGGTGATATGGTTGATAAACTTACCATTGAATATAACAGAAGTCGCCAGGCAGCAATCACCAAAGAATTAATTGAAATTATATCAGGAGCAGAAAGTTTATAATTATGAGCAAAGGAAAAATTACACAGATTATTGGAGCAGTAGTAGACGTTAAATTTGATGGACAGTTGCCAGAAATTTTATCAGCATTAGAATGTAAAAATGGAGATAATAGATTAGTTTTAGAGGTTGCTCAACATCTTGGAGAATCAAGCGTTAGAACAATTGCAATGGATGCTACAGAAGGTTTAAAAAGAGGAGACGAAGTAACTGCGACAGGCGCTCCTATTAAGGTTCCAGTTGGTCCAGAAACTTTAGGAAGAATTATAAATGTAATAGGTGAACCTATTGATGAAAAGGGTGAAATTAAAACAAAAGAAAAGTGGCCAATACATAGAGCTGCACCTGAATTTAGTGAGCAATCAACAGAAACAGAGATTCTTGTGACTGGGATTAAAGTAGTTGATCTACTAGCTCCATACGCCAAAGGTGGAAAAATTGGTCTCTTCGGAGGCGCTGGTGTTGGAAAAACAGTACTTATCATGGAATTGATTAATAACGTAGCAAAAGCCCATGGTGGATTTTCGGTTTTTGCAGGCGTTGGAGAAAGAACAAGAGAAGGAAATGATCTTTATCATGAAATGATAGATTCGGGTGTTATTAAACCTGAGGGAACAGGATCAAAAGCAGCATTAGTGTATGGACAAATGAATGAACCTCCTGGAGCTAGAGCTAGAGTTGCCTTAACAGGATTAACAGTTGCTGAATATTTTAGAGATAAAGAAGGTCAAGATGTACTTTTTTTCGTAGATAATATTTTTAGGTTTACACAGGCAGGCTCAGAAGTTTCTGCGTTATTAGGAAGAATTCCCTCAGCGGTAGGGTATCAGCCTACACTAGCAACTGACATGGGTAATCTTCAAGAAAGAATTACAACTACAAATAAAGGATCAATCACATCTGTACAAGCAATCTATGTACCTGCAGACGATCTAACAGACCCCGCTCCAGCAACATCTTTTGCTCACTTAGATGCTACAACAGTATTGTCTAGGCAAATAGCGGAGATAGGAATTTATCCAGCTGTTGATCCATTAGATTCAACTTCAAGAATCTTAGATCCAAGAATAGTAGGAGATGAACATTATAGAGTTGCAAGGGAGGTTCAAAAAGTTTTACAAACTTATAAATCTTTACAAGATATTATTGCTATCTTGGGTATGGATGAATTATCTGAAGAAGACAAGTTGACAGTAGCAAGAGCTAGAAAAATTCAAAGGTTTTTGTCTCAACCATTTTTTGTTGCCGAAGTATTTACAGGTTCACCTGGCAAGTTAGTAGATTTAGAATCCACAATAAAAGGATTCGATGCTATTTGTAAAGGTGAATATGATCATTTACCGGAAGCTGCATTTTATATGGTGGGAACAATTGAAGATGTTGTAGAAAAAGCTGAGAAGATGGCGAAGGATGCAGCAGCTTAATGAGTGAAGAATTTAAAGTTGAAATAATAAACCCAGAAAAATCTTTTCTTTCCAAAGAAGATGTTACAGAGGTTGTAATACCTTCTTTTGAAGGTGAAATGGGGTTATTAAAAGATCATATTTCAATCATTTCATTTTTAAAACCAGGAATAATAAAAATTTTTTCAAAAGCAGAAGAAAAAAATTATTATGTTGAAGATGGTATTGCTGAATTTAAAAATAATAATTTATCAATTTTAACAAGCTCAATTTTTAATATTAAAGATATGGACAAGAATAAGATTGAGGAGATTATTAAAAAAACTGACAATATGTTGAGTGGTGAAAAGTTAACAGATCAAGAAAAATATTTAGCAGATCAAAAAATTGAAACGTTAAAATTACTTAATTAATAATTTTTTTAACTTCTTCTTTAATTTTTTTATAGATACTTAACTTAAAATCTACAACTAGATTTGTAATTTTATTGACCTCTATCCATTTCCATTTTAAAAACTCTGGATGTGCAGTTTTAATATTTATTTCTTTATCATTACCTAAAAATTTCATAATAAACCATTTTTGTTTTTGGCCTCTATATTTACCTTTCCATATTTTGCCCATAAGATTTTTTGGTAAATTATAATTAAACCAACCATCTAGTTTCTTTATAATTTCGGTAGATTTAACACTAGTTTCTTCTTCAAGCTCTCTTTTAGCTGCATTTACGTAGCTTTCGCCAACATTGACCCCACCTTGTGGCATTTGCCAAAAATTTTTACTATTATCTATTCTTTTTGCTACAAATATTTTATTTTCTTGATTTAACAACACAATTCCTACACCAATTCTTAATGGTAGTTTATTTCGCATTTAACCAGCAAGAAGTTTTAAAGCATAGTTAAGTTGGTTATCTGTGTCTGTATTAATTGAAAATTCTTCACCCGTTTCTTCTACTTTAATATCAGGTATCACACCAACGTTAGAAATAGATTTGCCAGATGGTAAAAAATATTTAGATACTGTTAATCGTATTGCTCCTTTATTTCTTAGTGGAATAATAGATTGGACAGAACCCTTACCAAAAGTTGATTCACCTAGAAGTATAGCTCTTTTGTGGTCTTGTAGTGCTCCAGCAACAATTTCTGAAGCAGAAGCGGAGCCGTTGTTAATTAATACAATTAATGGCTTACCTTTAATTTTATCACCTTTTTCTGCAAAAAATTTCCTATTTTCTTTTAATCTTCTTCCCTTAGTAGAAACAATTTCTCCATCTTCCATAAAAAAATCAGAAATTCTTATTGCTTGATATAAGAGACCTCCAGGATTATTTCTTAAATCAAGAATATATCCAATTAAATTTTTATTCTTTTCAATTTTTGAAATTTCTTTACTTAATTGTTCACTACTATTTTCATTAAAGGCTCTTAGTCTGAGATATCCTACTTTATTATCAATTAACTTAGCAGCTACGGACTGTATTTCAATAATCTCTCGTTTAATTTTAATAATTTTAGCTCTTTTTAAATTTTCTCTTCTTATTGTAATTTCTATACTTGTCCCTACAGGACCTCTCATCAAACTCACAGCTTCCATCAGTGTTTTGCCACGCACCTGCTCGTTATTTATTTTTATAATGTAGTCACCAGCTTTTACGCCAGCTTTAGCAGCAGGAGTATTATCAATTGGAGTAATAACTTTTACTACTCCAGATTCCATACTTACTTCAATCCCTAAGCCACCAAATTCTCCACTAGTATCTGTCTGCGATTCCTTAAAAATTTCTGGATTCATGTATCCAGAATAAGGATCCAGAGACTGAAGAAGGCCATTAATTGCAGAATCCATAGCATCTAATTGATCTATTTCTTCCCAATAGTCATCTTGAACTTTTTCAAGAACTTCACTAAACAGATCAATTTTTTGATAAAGTTTATCTATATTTTGAGAGTACGACTTACTAAAAATATTTAGTAATACAAATGCAATAATTATCAAAACATATTTAGAAAAATTTACTACATTCATATTGTTAATCTTTGTTTTGGAATAAGCTCTGACCACATTTTTTCTAAATCATAAAATTTTCTTTTCTCAGGATGAAAAATATGAATTATAATGTCTATTGCATCAATCAATTTCCAATCAGCGCTGCCTCTTCCTTCCAAACGACAATTCTTAATTCCTTTTTTTTTAAGCTCAAAAATTAATATTTCTGACAATGCCTGTATGTGTCTAGAAGAGTTTCCACTTGCTATTATCATAAAATCAGCAATAGAGGTTTTTCCTTTTAAGTTTATTGACACTATTTCCGCAGCTTTGTTGCTGTCTAAAATAACTTCTATTTCCTTTTTAAGACTTTGAATTTCTTTTATTTGCATTAAAATTAATGTTATCAAAATTTTCTAATTAATGAAGAAGAAATATTTATTTTTTTAGAATTTATATATAACCACTCACTTTTTTTAAGTCTTCTTGACGCAATAGAATTAAAAGCTTTAGTAAAATAATTTTTCCTTGCAAAAACAACAATGTTTACAATTTTGGCTATTTTTTGCCAGCTATACCATTTATGAAATTTTATAAAGTTATCTGCACCCATTAAAAAATATATTTTTGTGTTTTTATTTTTTTTTAAAATATACCTAAGTAATGTAAATGTTTTTGTAGATTTTAGTTTATCATCTAAATACTTTACAACAATTTTTTTTTCACTTTTTACTAATTTTTTAGATAATTTAATTCTTACTTTTGTATTTAAATAAGGGTTTTTTTATGTGGGTTTTTTTTTGTAACCACCCAAATTAATTTATTAAGTTTAAATTTCGTTAGTGCAATTTTAGAAATATATAAATGACCTTTGTGAGGTGGGTCAAAACTTCCACCTAATATTCCAATTTTTTTATATTTTTTTTTTAAAACTGTTTTCAAAAATTATTTCCTGATTTGCCCTTTGCCTTCTAATATATACTTATATGTTGTCAACTGATTAAGACCAACTGGACCACGCGGATGAAGTTTTTCAGTTGATATGCCTACTTCAGCGCCAAAACCGAATTCACCTCCGTCAGCAAATTGCGTTGATGCATTATGAATAGCTATAGAACTATTAACTTTTTTTAAAAATTTTTTGGCTATTTTTTTATTATTAGTTATAATAGAATCAGTATGAAATGTTCCATACTGATTGATGTGTGCAATCGCTCCATTTACTCCCTTTACACTCTTTACAGAAATTCTTGGTGATAAATATTCTGTTTCCCAATCTTTTGGTTTGGCAATCTTTATCTTTTTTTTAAAAAATTTAGAAATATTTTTATCACCAACTATTTTGCAACCAGAATTAGACAGCTCTTTTAATATAGGTTCACAGTGAGTTTTGAGACACTCACTATCAATTAACAAAGTTTCTGCCGCACCACAAATACTAAAGTTCCTCATTTTTGCATTTTTGACAACATTAACAGCCATATTTAAATTAGCATAACGATCTATATAGACGTGACATATACCCTCTAAGTGACCAATAGTTCTAATGTTAGATTTAGATTTAATTTTTTTAATTAAACTTTTACCCCCTCTAGGTATTATAATATCAACATATTTTTCCATTCTAGAAATAAGATAATCAACGTTTGATCTATCATTATTTTTAATGAACTGGACACAATTTTGATTACAATTATTTTTTTTAAGAGCTTTTCTAAAAAGATCGGATAATATCTTATTAGAGTAAAAAGATTCAGAGCCACCACGTAAAATTACAGAATTTCCAGATTTAAAACATAATGCTGAAACATCGGAAGTTACATTTGGTCTACTTTCATAAATTACTGCTATAACCCCGATTGGTATTGTTATTTTTTTTATAATCAAACCATTAGGTCTTTTCCAGGAAGATAAATTTTTTCCTACTGGATCTTTAAAGTTTATTATTTCCTCTATTGATTTTCTAATTTGGTGAATTTTATGGTTACTGAGCTTGAGTCTTTCAAGCATGTTACTTTTTATTTTTTGAGATTTTAAAACATCATTCTCATTTTCCTTTAAGATTAATTTTGAATAAATTTTTAAATAATTAGAAAAATCTTTTAATACGTCATTTTTTTTTTTAATATTTAAGGTGGATAAATAATTAGATGCAATTTTTGCATTTCTTCCTATTTTTTCCATGTACAAATTTTTTTTCATTTTAAACCTTTACCAAATCATCTTTATGAATAATTTCTTCTCTACTGGAATACCCCAAAATACTTGTTATTTTACTACTGTGGAACCCTTTTATTTTTTGAATTTCTTTCGATGAAAAAGAGGATAAACCTCTTCCACATTCTATATTTCTTAAATTTTTTACTAAAATATGATCACCTTTTTCAAAAACTCCATTAATTTTTTTTACTCCTGCCGGCAATAAACTTTTACCATTTCCTATTGCTTTTTCAGCACCCAGATCAATGATAACTTCACCCTTTGGTGCTATTGATCCAATTATCCATTGCTTTCTAGCATCAAGTTTAGAAATTTTTGGGATAAACCACGTGCAGTTGTTGTTTTTAATTATTTTATTGATTGGGTTTTTGTAATTTCCATTTGCTATCACCATGTAGCACCCAGCTAATTGACAAATTTTTGCAGCTTCAATTTTTGTTATCATACCTCCAGATCCATAAAAATTTTCTGTTTTAGTTGCATATCTTTTTGTATTTTGATCTATTTCTTTAACAGTTTTTATTAGTTTTGAGTTTTTATTTTTTTTTGGATTATCAGTATAAAGACCGTCCACGTCTGATAATAAAATCAAACAGTCGGCACCAATAATTTGTGATACTCTTGAAGCAAGTCTATCATTATCTCCATATTTTATTTCTGTTGTTGCCGTTGTATCATTTTCGTTTACAATTGGAATTATTCCCATCTTCAGAAGGTTATCTATAGTGCGCTTAGCATTTATTGACCTTCTCCTTTGCTCCGTGTCATCTAAAGTAAGTAGTATTTGAGAAATTTTTATTTTACTTTTATTAAAATTTTTTTTGTAAAAACTCATTAACTCTATTTGACCAATAGAGGCTATAGCTTGGCTCTTATCAATTTTTAAACCTTTTTTGTTAATTCCAAGATATTCGCATCCTAAAGCAATAGCACCAGAAGAGACAATTACAATTTCTTTATTTTTTTTTAATAATTGTTTTATATCATTCACAAATCCTTCAAGCCATTTTTTTTTTGGCTTTCCCTTTTCATCTATTAGTATTGATGATCCAATTTTAATAACAATTTTTTTAAATCTATTTATATACATTACTAACTAATATTTTTTTGATGTTCGTTAAATTTTTTTTCTGAATAACAGATATTTTGTAAATATTTTTTTTTATTTTTTTTTTAAAAAAATTTACTTTTTCATTCATTTCGTCAGTATTCGTCACGTCTATTTTATTAAATACTATTATCTCCTTTTTTTTAAGTAGATTATTACTGTATTTTGCTAATTCTTTTCTAATTTTTAGATAATTTTCTAATATGTTATCACTAGTTATATCAATCAAATGAATTAAACTTTTACATCTTTCAATATGACGTAAAAATTTATCACCTAAACCCACTCCTTCGTGAGCTCCTTCAATAAGACCTGGTATATCTGCAATAGTTACTTCTTTATCATTATAATTTGTTACACCTAAATTAGGGTTTAGTGTTGTAAAAGGATAGTTAGCAATTTTTGGTTTTGCTTTTGTTAACACCGACAACAAACTTGATTTGCCCGCATTAGGCATTCCTATGATACCTATGTCAGCTATTACTTTCAGTTGTAAATAAATGCAACAACTCTCACCTTCTGTACCTTTAGTTTTTTTGCGTGGAGCTCGGTTTGTTGAGCTTTTAAACCTAACGTTTCCCAAGCCTCGCTTCCCACCTTTTGCTATAATTACTTTTTGCCCAACCTTAGTTAAATCTTCTATTAAAGTATTATTATCTTCTTCCAAAATTTGTGTCCCTACTGGAACTTTTAAAATTAAATCCTCTCCTGCTTTTCCAGTTTTTTTCTTTCCCATTCCATTTTGACCTGCTCTTGCTTTGAAATGTTGTTGAAATCTAAAATCTATTAGTGTGTTTAAATTTACTTCAGCAATAAAAATTACTGAACCACCATCTCCTCCATCACCACCATCTGGTCCACCAAATTCTATAAATTTTTCTCTTCTGAAGCTAGATGCACCAGATCCACCATTACCAGCCTTAACATATATTTTTGCTTGATCTAAAAATTTCATAACTTAACAATAGTAAATTAATTGTAAATTTTTTTGGAAATTAGCTGGGGATAACAGATACTGTTGTTCTGTTTAGTCTTGCTGTTTTGAACTGAACTTTTCCTTTTACCAAAGAAAATATCGTGTGATCTTTACCAATGCCTACATGACTGCCAGGGTGTATTTTTGTACCTCTTTGTCTTACAATAATATTTCCAGGAATTACTAACTGACCACCATACCTTTTGACCCCTAAGCGCCTTCCAGCACTATCTCGTCCATTTCGTGATGATCCACCTGCTTTTTTTGTTGCCATTTTTATTACCTTATTTTTATCTTATCATTTATTTTTAGTTGTCAAAGGTTTCTTTTTTTCTTTTGATTCAATTTTTTTTATTGATTTTTGAACTTTTTTATCACTTTCACTTTTAGTTTTTTTGGCTTCTTTTATTTGCTCTTCTCTTGCTTTTCCAGCTTTTACTAATTCTTTAGTAATTATTTTTTGTGGTGCTGCTTCTGCAATTAATTTTCCATCTTTTGAAAAAATTTTTGTAATTCTAACTAAAGAAATAGGTTGTCTGTGACCATATTTTTTTCTTGAATTTTTTCTTCTTCTTTTTTTAAAAACTAGAATAGTTTTATTTTTTGTGTTTTTTAATATAGTAGCTTCAACTTTAGCACCTTGAATATTTGGATTCCCAATTTCAGTTGTTTTATCATCATTTAAAAATAGGACGTTTTTAAATTCAATAGTTTTGCCTTCAGCTTGTTCAAGTTTTTCTACTTTAAGAATTTCACTTGCTGAAACTTTATATTGTTTACCACCGGTTTGTATAACTGCGAAAGACATAGTTTTAATTTCATATTTGGAAACAGAGGAAATATAACTTTCTAAGTTGCCATGTCAAGTTATAACGTAGCTAAAAAATGTCCTTCAAGTCTCTTACCTTTCTAAAAACTTTATATTCCTCCTCATTTTTCATGTTTAATTTAATTTTAATGTCATTTTGATCACATCTAAGAAATATATTTGATTTTAGTTCATCTTCTAGAAGAGTAGGTGTAGTAGGCAAATTTTTTAATCTCAATTTTTTTATTTCTTCAAATTTTACTTTTAATAACGAATTATCAAAATCATACTTTGTGCAAAATTCAGCATTTTTATAAGTATATTCATGGCCACAATAAATTTTTGTATCTCTTGGAAGTTTTTTTATTCTATTTAAAGAGGATAACATTTGTTTATGATCTCCTTCAAAAATCCTTCCACATCCAAGAGAAAACAAAGTATCTCCAGTAAAAGCTATTTTCTCTTTTTCAAAAAAGAAACATATGTGTCCTAATGTGTGTCCAGGTATATGAAGAATTTTTATTATTGAATTACCAAAGTTCCACTTTTCATTATCCTTGAGGGTTACATTAATTCCTGGAATTCTATGTTTGTCTCCATGAAATCCAACCACTTTAGCATTATATAATTTTTTTAATTCTTCATTTCCTCCTATGTGATCAAAGTGATGGTGTGTATTTAAAATATAATCGAGTTTAAGTTTATTTTTATTTAAAAAAGAAATAATTGGTGATGATTCTGAAGGATCAACTACGCCAACTATTTTTGAATATTTTTCATGAATGATATAAGCATAATTATCATTTAAACATGGTATTGGTATAACGTGCATATTTACCTATTGTATAAGAAAAACACCAAGTTGTGAAAAAATATTTTTATAACTCATATTTTTATTTGTAATTTCAGAAATTTTTTCATTTGTTAAACATATAGATTTATCAATTTTTATATTTTTATTATTACAAAAATTAACAAAATCCTGAATTGTACACATGTGTAAATTTGGTGTATTATACCAATCGTAGGGTATATTTTTTGTTATAGGCATTGTTCCTTTAAATAATAGATGTAGGCGTATTTTCCAATATCCAAAATTAGGAATAGAAATTATTGTTTGTTTTCCTATTCTAAGCAATTGGTTTAATACTTTCTCTGGATAAAGAAAAGCCTGTAGAGTTTGACTTAACACAACATAGTCAAATGATTTTTCTGGAAATTGAATTAATTCTTTTTCAGCGTCACCTTCAATAACAGAAAGACCTTTTGCAATGCATTTTTGTACAAGATTCTTATTAGGCTCTAACCCCCTCACATCATTTTTTTGGTTCTTTTTAAGATATTCCATTAAAGTCCCGTCACCACACCCAACGTCAAGAACTCTTTTATTATTTTGAATAATTTTAGATATAATTTTAAATTCTTTTTTCATTGTTTATTTCATTATAAGTTGAATTTAGAAATTCACTTAGTGTTTTTAAAAATTCTGGAACATTTAATAAAAAGGAGTCATGTCCCTTATCTGAATTAATTTCAACAAAACCAACATTTGCACCACAAGCATTCAAAGCTATGACTATTTCCTTATTTTCACTTGTAGGATATAGCCAGTCAGAAGAAAATGAAATTACACAAAATTTTGATTTAGTATTTTTAAATGCATTAGATAAATTTCCATTAAATTGGTTTTCTAAATCAAAATAATCCATTGCTCTAGTAATATACAAATAGCTGTTCGCATCAAACCTGTCTACAAAGGCTGATCCTTGGTAACGTAGATAACTTTCAATTTGAAAATCTGCATCAAAGCTAAATTTTAAACTTCCTTTATCTTGAAGTTTTCTTCCAAATTTTTCTTGCAATCCTTTTTTAGAAAGATAAGTAATATGCGCAGCCATACGTGCTACCGCTAAACCTTTATCAGGTGTTACATTTTCTTTTTTCCAATTTGGATCAGCCATAATTGCTTGTCGACCCAACTCATTTAAAGCAATATTTTGTGCAGAGTGGCTAGCGCTGCACGCTATTGGAATAGCAGAACACGCCATATCCGGATATAGAGAAACAAATTGCAAAACTTGCATTCCACCCATTGATCCACCCACAACTGCAAGTAATTTTTTAATGCCCAGATGATCTAGTAAAAATTTTTGGGCAGCAACAATATCCTTTATCGTTATTACTGGGAAATCAGTTCCAAATATTTTACTAGTTTCTGGGTTAATTTCTTTGGGTCCAAAAGTTCCCATACATCCTCCTAAAACGTTAGCGCAGATTACAAAATATTTGTTCGTATCAATTGCCTTGCCTGGTCCAACAGCAAAAGTCCACCATCCTTCTCTTTTAGTAATTGGATTAATGTTTGTGATAAATTGATCACCTGTTAAAGCATGGAATGCTAGCACTGCATTATTTTTTTTTTCATTTAAAGTGCCATAAGTTTCGTAGGCTAAAGAAAAATCTTTAATCGTTTTACCACAATCAAGTTTTAACGTTTGTTTAATAATTAATTTTTTTATATCTTTTGTATCATTATTCATATTTATAAAAAAAAAGCCCAGCTAAGCCGGGCTATAACCTTTTTAGCTGTTTTTTAAAGCGCTCGCAATTTAGTAAATCAGCGCTATTTTCTTGTACTAAAAAGTCTATCTTTTGTCAATTTAGTCTGTATTTATTTTGCCACAAAGATCCGTATATAGTACTTACCAATGCAATTTTTATATATAAAATAACTATGTTATTACCTAAACCGATAAATATAAAAGCAGATAGATATGTGGGAGGATTATCCAAATTTAAAAAAATCAATAATCCAATTAAACTGTCTGCAAATGAGTCAGCTTTAGGAGCCAGCCCAAAAGCTATAAAGGCTTTTGAGAAAGATAAAAATAATATTTTTAATTATCCCGAATCTGAATCTAACTCTTTAAGAGATGTTATATCAAAAAAGTTTAGTATTGAATTTGATAGAATTATTTGTGGAGCTGGATCAGATCAAATATTTGATTTTACATGTAAATTATTTTTAGAACCTGGAGATGAAGTTGTTGTTTCAGAATATGGATTTATTATGCATAGAATTTATTCATCAATTTACAGAGCCAAGGTATTATTAGCTAGCGAAAAAAATTTCAAAGTATCAGTTAATGAAATATTATCAAAAATTAGTGCAAAAACTAAAATTGTATTTATTGCTAACCCCAACAATCCTACAGGCACTTATTTAACAAAAAGTGAAATGCTTAATTTGAGAGAAAAATTAAGAAGCAATATACTTTTAGTTGTTGATGATGCTTATGTAGAATTTATGAATAAAGACGACTTTAGTTCTGGCTTAGATCTTTTTAAAAACTCTGGAAACGTATTGATAACAAGAACTTTCTCTAAAATTTATGGACTTGCTGGTTTAAGGTTGGGTTGGGGATACGGTTCAAGAGAAATTATTGATGCAATGCATAAGATCAAACCTCCTTTTAATGTTAATAGAGCCGCTCTTACAGCAGGAATTGAAGCGATTAAAGATCAAGATTGGATAGATAAAGCTGTTGAGCATAATTACAAATGGGCAGAAAAAATATTTTTTATTTTAGAAAAAATGAAAATTGTAACAAATGAACCAACTGCAAATTTTTTTTTGATGAAATTTGATAAAACAACAATTAGTTCTGAAGAAGTTTTTGAAAAATTAGCAAATCAGGGTTTAATATTAAGAAAAATGAAACAATATAGAATATCTAATTCTTTAAGATTAACTATTGGAAATACACAAACAAATGAATATTTTATTAAAACTATAAGGAGTATTTTTAAATAATGTTTAATAAGGTATGCATAATTGGATGTGGATTAATTGGTTCTTCGTTAGCAAGAGCAATTAAAGAAAATAATTTGGCAAAAAAAGTAGTTTCTTCAAATAGGTCAGATTATGTAAATAAAAAAGTTATAGAATTGAAGATAGTAGACGACTCTGGCTCAGATACAAAAAAAATGGTAAAAAATTCAGATTTGGTTGTGATTGCAACTCCCTTAAGCAGTTATGCCAGCATAATATCAAAAATCAAAGATACTTTGAAAGATGGATCTATATTGACTGACGTTGGCTCAGTTAAAGAAAATACAACAAATTTAATTGAAAAAAATTTACCAAATAATATCTCTTGGATTCCTTCTCATCCAATCGCTGGCACAGAAGAAAGTGGTCCTGAATCGGGGTTTTCTAAATTATTTCAAAATAGGTGGTGTATATTAACACCAAGCAAAAAATCAAAAAAAAAAGATATAAATTTACTTAAAATATTTTGGGAAAAAGCAGGAAGTAAAGTCGACATTATGAACACAAAAAAACATGATCATATTTTATCTATTACAAGTCATATGCCACATTTAATTGCATATAATATTGTAAAAACATCTCTTAGCATTCAAAAGAAACAAAAATCAGAAATTATAAAATACAGTGCTGGCGGACTAAGGGACTTTACAAGAATAGCAGCATCAAATCCTATTATGTGGAGAGATATTTTTATTCACAATAAAAAAAATACATCTGAAATGATAGATAAGTTTATTGAAAATTTAGAAGATTTAAAAAAAGCAATCGAAAGTGAAGATAACCAAAAATTAGAAAAAATTTTTAAAAAAACTAAAATAATTAGAAAAGATATTATACAAGCAGGCCAAGATGTGAAAAAACCTGATTTTGGAAGAACATAGTAATTAAGAAATATTTTTTATTTCTTCATAAATTTTATTCTCTAAATTTTTAATAAATTCATCCCTATTGAGACCTGGTTTTATTGGATCCAATAAGGATATGATTATTTTGCCAGGATACTTAATTATACCCTTTTTTGGCCACACGTTACCGGAATTTAACGCAATTGGCATGCACGAGATATTAAGAGCTTCATATATTCTGCCCACCCCTTTTTTAAAAGGGGGTCTTTCATCTGTTTTTACTCTCGTGCCTTGAGGAAAAATTAAAAGAGGTCTATTTTCATTTTTAATAATTTGAGCGACCCTGTCAAAGAAATTTAGATTATCTTTTGTTGTTATCTCTCTTACTATTTCAATTGATTTAATTTTTTTTAAATAAAGACCAAATAAAGGAATTTTTAAAAGTTCTTTTTTTAAAATAAATACTGGGTAGTTAAGTATGGCTTGGAGAGCGAAGGTTTCAAACATTGATTGGTGTGCCGATGCTACAAAATATTTCTCAGTTTTAGGTATATTATTAGCACCCCTAACTTCTACTGTGACATTTAAAAAAACTTTGACTAAAAAAATTACGTAGTATCCTAAAATTTTTCCAAACATTAAAGCAAATCTTGCAGGCAAAAGTAATGTTGGTAGAGCAATTAAAAAAATAAAAATTATTCCCGAGTAAAGAAAAAGGTTAAATAATAAAGATTTTAAAAGCTGCATATTAACTAAATCTTAATTAATTATTAATCAAACTTTCTAAACTTTGTCTTTTTCTAATTAATTTATGTCCCGATCCATGTACTAAAACTTCAGCGATTATTGGTCGGGTGTTATAGTTTGAAGCTAGAGACATTCCATACGCCCCTACATCAGTAATACCTACGTAGTCACCTTCACGGATTTTAGAAAATGTTTTTTGAACTAAAAATTTATCTGAACTTTCACAAATTGGGCCAACAAATTCGAAATTACCTTTCATAATTTTATTATTTTTTACTAAGGGCACAATATTATGATGAGCATTGTATAATGCTGGTCGTAATAAATCGTTCATACCAGCATCTAAAATAATAAAAGTTTTTTTATCACTTTTTTTTATGTAAATAATTTTTGAAACTAAGATAGAAGTATTTCCTGCAATAAATCTTCCAGGCTCAAATATAATTTTTGTTTTTTTATTTTTTATAAATTTGTTTACTATCTTAGCGTATTGATTTAAATTTAGTTTTTTATCTTTTTTTGAATATGAAATTCCCATGCCGCCACCCAGGTCTATAAATTTAAAATTTATTTTAGTTTTTTTTATTATTCCATCTATTACACTTAAAACATTTTTAAATGGTTTAGTGTTAGTAATTTGGCTACCAATGTGAACACTAAGTCCTTCTAATTTTATATTTGTCATTTTATTAATTTTTTTACAAAGATTTATGCAATCATTTTTATTCAATCCAAATTTGTCATCTTTGCCACCAGTGGATATTTTTTTATTAGTTTTTCCTATTATATTAGGATTTAATCTAATTCCGACTGAAGTAATTCTAGACATTTTTTTTGAAATTTTGTTAATAAGGTTAGCTTCACTCTCAGATTCCATATTTATTAACAAAACTTTTTTTGCTATAGCTAGTTTTATTTCTTCATTAGTCTTTCCAACTCCTGAAAAAACTATTTTTTTAGTTTGAATTCCTGCTTTTATTGCTTTTAATAGTTCGCCAGCCGAAACTACATCTGCTCCAGATCCAATCTTTTTCAATTCTTTAAGTAGGTGAAAATTTGAATTAGATTTTACCGAAAAACATATTAAGGGTTTAATTTGTTTAAATGCATTACTAAAGTTATAAAAATTACTTTTTAACTGCGCAAGCGAATAACAATAAAAAGGAGTTTTGTACTTTTTTGTTAGTGATAGTGCTGACATTTTTTCAACACTCAGATTATTTTTACTAAACTTAATATAATTCATTTTTAAACTGAATGTATTATTTCATTACTTTTATTCTGAGACTTGTACTCAGGGTCACTTTTGACACCACATGAAACACAAAACAAACATGCTATTATAATTAAAATTTTTTTTTTCATTATTTAAATTCCTTTCTTAATCTAGATATCATTTTTTTAATATTTTTTGTAGAAGTTCCACCGTAAGAAGTTTTTAGATTTACTGAATTTTTTACATCAAATACATTCATTACATTTTTATTCAAATTATTTTTAACTTTTAAAACTTCTCTAAAACTTAGTTGATTTAATGTTTTTTTATTTTTTTCAGCATAATTTATTAATTTTGCAGAAATTTTATACGCTGCTCTAAATGATAAGTCATGATTTTGAACAAGATAATCAGCAAAGTCTGTAGCAGTTGTAAATCCTTGATTAGACAAGAATAACATTCTTTCCTTATTTGGTTTTATGTTTTTAACAAGTTCATTAGCGATAATAATTGACCCTAATATAGTATCATAACTATCAAACACAATCGCCTTATCTTCTTGCATATCTTTATAGTATGATAAAGGTAAACCTTTCATAATTGTTAACATAGATTGCAATAACCCAAAATTTTTTCCAGTTCTTCCTCTGATTAATTCTGCAGGATCTGGATTTTTTTTCTGAGGCATTATTGAGGAGCCGGTTAACATTTTATCATTAAGTTTAATAAGTCTAAAAATATCTGAATTCCATATAATTATTTCTTCAGCTAATCTTGAAATATGCATAGCACATATTGAAGAAGATGATAAAAAATCTAACGCAAAATCTCTATCTGATACAGTGTCAATTGAATTAGCTGTCGGTTTTTTAAAACCTAATTTTTTAGATGTAAAATTTCTATCTATTTTATAAGATGTTCCAGCCAACGCCCCAACGCCAAGAGGGCATTCATTAATATAGTCTATATTATTATTGAATCTTTTTTGGTCTCTTTTAAACATTTCTACATATGCCAATAAATAGTGAGCAAAAGAAATTGGTTGTGCATTTTTTAAATGGGTAAATCCAGGCATAATTGTGTGAATATTTTCATTAGATTTTTTTAAAAAATTCTTTATTAAAATATCTAAATTTTTTACAATTTTCTCCGAAGATTTTTTTAACCAAATTTTAAAGTCAGTTACCACCTGGTCGTTTCTAGATCTTGCTACATGCAAGTAGCCGGCATCTTCACCTATAATTGAAAAAAGTCTTTTTTCTATATTTAAATGAATATCTTCATATTTTTTTCTAAATTTAAATCTATTTTTTTTTATTTCAATTTCTATTTTTTTAAGTCCCTTAATTATTTTAAGACCTTTTTCTTTTTTTATTATTTTTTGTTTAATTAGCATTTGAGTATGCACAACTGAACCTAAAATATCCTCCTCATATAATCTCTTATCAATATCAATTGACGATCCAATTTGTTCAAAAATTTTTGATGTTGAGTTTTTAAATCTACCGCCCCAAACAGCTTTATTTTTATTTTTCATATGTTAAGTTCTTATTTTATGTTTATAAATCAAAAAAAAATAAAATTTTTATTTCTTATTATTTGTTTTAGTATTTTTTCATCAATATCACAAACAAATGAAGATGCTCCATTTAATAACATAGCTACCTATAAAAATCCAAAGCCAATTACTGCCGTAATATTTGAAGACTTTTCAGGAAATGTGGTGAGCCTTAAGGATTATTATGGGAAACTTGTAATTGTTAATTTTTGGGCAACTTGGTGTGCTCCTTGTAAAAAAGAAATGCCTTCACTTGATAGGCTATCTTTAGATAGCAGCTTTAAAAACTTAAAAATTGTTGCTGTAAATATGGAGCAAACAAATCCAGAAAAAGTAAAAAAATTTTTTGATGATTTAAACATTAAGAATTTATCAATTTTTTTTGATAAAAAATTTAACTTTGTAAAAGAATTTAAGCTAAGAGGACTTCCTACCACTATATTGTTAAATAAAAAGGGCCAAGAATTTGCTAGAATAATAGGAGTTATTGATTTTGAGGATAAAAAATTTGTAAAATGGTTATCAGTTTATGACTAAATATAATTTAGAGATTATTGCAATACCGCCATTATCAAAAAACAAACCAAGACAAGCAATTATTCTTTGCCATGGTTATGGTGGAGATGGTAACGACATTAGCACTCTTGCTATTAGCTGGCAAAGATTTCTTCCAGATGCTATTTTTTTGTGTCCAAACGCTCCAGAAACTTGTGCAGTTAATCCCCAAGGCTACCAATGGTTTGATTTAACACAAGAAAAAGATGAAATAATTTTAGAAAAATCTTTGATAGCTGAAGAAATATTATCTAAATTTTTAGACCAGGTTTTAGAAAACTTAGATTTAGAACCTATAAATTTAGCGCTTGTTGGTTTTAGTCAAGGCTGCATGATAGCTATACAAGTTGCTTTAAAAAAAAATAAACAAATCAACACTTTAATTGGTTATTCTGGGAAAGTGATTAATCAAAAAAATTTATCTGATAATATTAATTCAAAGCCTAAAATATTTTTAATGCATGGCGATAAAGACATAATTGTCCCTACACCATTTATGTTAGAAGCAAAAGAATTTTTAATTAAAAATGGACTAAAAGTAAAAACTAAAATTTTTAAAGATTGTGAACATCGAATACCTATAGAAGGTACAAGTCTTGGATTAGATTTTTTGAAAAAAAATCTTTTATAATTTAAAGTATTTTAATAAACTATTTCTTGAAAATTTTATCTTAATCCGCTAACCTATTGTTATGATTATATCAGCATCAGAAAAAATTCCTTTAGAAAAATGTCCTGCATTAGTTTTAAATGCTGATTTCAGACCTTTGAGTTACTACCCACTGTCCCTTTGGTGTTGGCAAGATACTGTAAAGTCAGTTTTTCTTGATAGAGTTAGTATTGTTTCAAATTATAAAAGAAAAATAAGAAGCCCTTCTTTCGAGATGAATTTACCAAGCGTTATAGCTTTAAAAAATTTTATTAAACCTTCTGAGCACCCAAACTTTACAAGATTTAATGTATTTTTAAGAGATAAATTTACTTGTCAATACTGTGGAGACAAAAACAATTTAACTTTTGATCATTTGTTACCAAAATCAAAAGGTGGAATTACAGATTGGGAGAATGTAGTTACTGCATGCTCAACTTGCAATGTTAAAAAAGGAGGTAGGTTATATGCTTCATCTGGTATGAAATTATATAAAGAACCTTTTATCCCTTCTGTTGATGATCTTCATCAAAAGGGAAGAAATTTTCCTCCCAATTTTTTACATGAAAGCTGGATGGATTATTTATATTGGGATGTTGAGTTATTACCGTAAAAAGTTAAATTTTTTTTGAAATATTAATTGCAATTTTAGAACTGGTTTTAATTAATTGGTTCATTATTGAATAAAGACCTTTGTTGGTTGCGCCAGATTCATAAGCAATATTTTTATGGTCAGCTTCATCATTTTTAAATTTTTCAATATTAGTTTTTAAATCTTTTTCATCGTTACCTAATTCATTAAGTTGTTTCTGATAATGATCTTCTATTACTTCTTCAACAGAGGCCGTGCAAAGCATGGTTGCTTTTTTTCCAAGCATAGCAGTTCCAAAACCCAGAGCTACTCCCATTATATCCCATAGAGGAAGCATATATGTTGGCTTTATCTTTCTTTTTTGTATTTCTTTTTCAAAATATTCCAAGTGCTCTCTTTCATGTTCTCTCATTTTCTCAATTTTATCTTTTAAAATTTCATCTTGTTTGATTGTTTTTAAAGCTAATAATTGACCTTCATAAATTTTAATTGCACCTCTCTCACCAGCATGATCAACTCTTATAATCTCTTCTAAAGTTTTTGGGTTAGTTTTTTCCATAATTTATAAACAATTTTATCATTATAAAGCTAAGAGCACATGATACAATGGCATTAATTGTAGCAAGTGATAAACCCAAGATTTTAAAGTTTACATTCTTACAGCTTATAACATTTTTCTTTAGTTGCTCCAGCAGTTGTTTTTTTGATAAAGTTTGTTCTAGATTTACATCTTCACAGATGAATGTTTCAGAAAAAAATCCTTGTTCTATACCAAAGTGATAAAGGGCTAAGACAAAACTCATAAAAAATATTAAAGATAAAATTAGTAATATCGTTTTAATATATTTTTTATAAAATAAAATTTTGATTAATAAAAATATAGAAAGAAAATATGGAATTCGTTCATAAAGACATAGTTTGCAGGGTTTGTGACCCAACTGATATTCAACTATATAAGCAAAAATTAAGGCTGATAAAATAATAAAGAGTATAAATATTAAGTATGTGTTTTGTTTTAGTTTAGGCATTTCTTATCTAAATCCAAAATAGGAAATCCCAGCTATTATAATAATTACAGTTGTAATTACCAATGTCCATTGGGTTCCTTTTTTTTCAAGCAAAGGACCTATTGCTGAACCATATTTGTATGTTAAGTATGCTACTAAAAAAAATCTTAACCCCCTTGCTACCAAACATGTAATTAAAAAAAATAAAATATTAAAATGAATAAATCCACTTGATATTGTGATTATTTTAAATGGCAAAGGGGTAAAACCTGCAATGAATAATATTAGTATTCCTGAAATGAGTCCTGTTTCTGATGCTAGCCGATTTATAAAAATATTTGCATTTTCAGCTCCAAAAACTTTGAAAATTTTAACCCCAACTTCATTAAAAAAAATATATCCTATTAAATAACCTACTAAAGCACCCAAAACTGAAAATATTATTGCAATCAATGCAATTTTAAGAAAACTATTTTTTTTTGCTATAACCATTGGAATAATCATTGCGTCGGTGGGTATTGGGAAAATAAAACTTTCTAGAAATGATATTAATGCTAAAATGGAGTTTGCCGATTTATGACCAGCCCAATCTATGCATTTATCATATAGTTTTTTGATCATTGCTTTTAATAATTACATAATATATTACTAGAAAAATTTTCTTACCCTTTTGTAAATGAATTTATCAAAAAAAACTAGTTATCTTCACATTATTTTTATATCTATATTAGCAACGCACTATTTTGTGCCTCTAATCTTTATGGGGCAAGTAGTTATTAATATTAATGACAATTTAGA
>CAJQRW010000009.1 GCA_905612415.1 uncultured Pelagibacteraceae bacterium | reverse complement strand
TTAAAAAAGTTAGTTAATAATGAATTTAAGAAAAATTAAAACAGCATTAATTTCTGTCTCTAATAAATCAAATCTTAATGTTATATTACCAACCTTAAAAAAATTTAATATTAGGATTATAAGCTCTGGTGGAACTTATAAAAAAATAAAGAGCATGAAGTATAATGCAATTGAAATATCAAATTACACAAAATTTTCTGAAATGCTTAATGGTCGAGTGAAAACTTTACATCCAAAAATTCATGCTGGCATTCTTAACGTAAGGGATAATAAAAAACACAAAAAAGAATTACTAGAACAAAAAATATTAAATATAGATTTAGTTATTGTTGACCTATACCCTTTTGAAAAAAAATTAGAAGAAAAAATCAAGTTTAAAAACTTAATTGAATTTATAGATATTGGTGGATCCACTTTATTAAGATCGGCTGCAAAAAATTTTAATGATGTTGCTGTGATATCTGAAGTAAACGATTACTCTTTGCTTGTTAAGGAAATTAAAAAAAACAAAGGAGCAACGTCAATAAGATTTAGAAAGTTTATGTCAGCGAAAGCATTTACTCTTACCGCCTATTATGACTCTGTGATTTCAAATTGGTTTAATAATGAATTAAATATCAAATTTTCAAATAAAAAAACTATACATGGAAAACTTATAGAAGAATTACGCTACGGCGAAAACCCACATCAAAAAGGTAGCATATATGGAATTAGAGATAATTTAGGCATAGTAAAAATTCACGGAAAAAGTCTTAGTTACAATAATTACAATGACATTTATTCAGCTTTATCAATTTTAAATTCTTTTAAAAAAAACCAAGGAGTTACGATAATTAAACACGCCAACCCATGTGGAGCTTCGATTGAAAAGGATCAATTTAACTCTTTTAAAAATGCTTTTAATTGTGATCCAATAAGTGCGTTTGGTGGCATTGTTGCGATAAATTCTATGTTAACCAAAAAATTAGCAATTGAGCTTAATAAAAAGTTTTTTGAGGTAATAGTATCTAAAGGTTTTAAGAAAGATGCTTTAAAAATTTTGAAACAAAAAAAAAGTATTAGATTAATCGATTCAAGTAAGTTCGATATAATTAATATCCAAAATTATAATTTCTTAGATAATGCTTTTTTAGTTCAAGATTCAGATGATAAACTTATTCTAGAAAAGATAAAAATAGTTACCAAAAAAAAACCATCTAATTATCAACTTCAAAACCTAATATTTGCTTTTAACTTGAGTAAGTTTGCTAAATCCAACGCTATTATTTTAGCTAACAATAAATCAACTATTGGAATTGGTTCTGGACAACCATCTAGATTAGATAGCTGCAAGATTGCTACTTCAAAAGCCTTAAAATTTTCCCCTGAAAAATTAAAAAATTCTATAGCTGCGTCGGATGCTTTTTTTCCTTTTTCTGATGGCATTAAAGAGTTAATTAAAGTAGGTGTAGGCGCAATTATTCAACCGGGTGGCTCAATAAATGACAAAGAAGTAATTAAAACTGCAAATAAAGCTGGGATAGTTATGGCTTTTACTGGAACCAGACACTTTAAACACTAATGTTTAATTTGATCAATTTTAGAAGCTAAGATAAAATCACTTTCTACCAAGCCTTTAATTTTGTGAGTAAAAATTTGGACTTTTGCATAACCCCATCCAAATATTATATCTGGATGATGTCCTTCTGTTTCAGCAATATTACCTACTTGATTTACAAATTTTTGGCTTTCAAAAAAATTTGTAAAATTGAAATTTTTTTCAAGAAAATAAAACTCATCTTCTTTTTTTTTAACATCCCAACCATCAATTTTTTTTAAGTATTTATGTATTTCAGAAATAGCAAACGAATCAATTCCCCCCTTACAAGGTATACATTTTTTATTATATAAATCGCTAGTATCATCCATAAACTAATAGTTTTCTACTTTCTACTTTCTACTTTCTAGTTTTCGTCTTATAAAAAAGTATAATTTTTCGAACATATTAAAACTAATTTTCTTTTGTTCTTTATAAGGTATTTTTCATTCATTTCATTAATTAAAATATTAATAGTTATATTTCTCTAACCATTTTTTCAAAAATGGATCAATATTTGACATTTGATTATCATACCTTTTCCATCTGCCGCTTGCATGTGAATATAAAGGTTTTGTAACTTGATTATAACTTGGGGTTGATATGTTATCTCTTTCTTTAGCTGTCGTTGAATACCCAACAACGGAATTATTCCACGAAAGATTTAAAAACTTTAAAACTGAGCTTACGGTGGGCTTAAAATCTTTTATTATATTTTCATATTTTACTTCACAATAATTGATTTTAAAAATTGATAGATATTGAATCCACAAACTCATTACATAATCATACAATCTGGCTGCGTCCTTTAAATTAAGAAAATTAGCCATTGCATCGTTTAATTCAAAATTTTGCATAAAACAGCTAAATACACAATCATATGGATGGCGTAGCAAAACAATAAACTTTGCGTTTGGAAATATTCGAACAATTTCACCTGCATGAACTATATTGAGAGGAAGTTTATCAATATAAATTTTAGAATTATTTTTATTTTTAATTTGGCTGTCAAAAGTGTCAAAATAAATTTTTCTTAATTTTTCTACTTGGGCTTCATTAATTGTTTCAAGATTTTCTAAACCCCTGTTTGATAATTTATTTAATAAATCAACTAATTTATTTATAATAGGTTTTTCTTCAACAACTTCAATTAAAGGATGACTGCGTAGTATAGTGTCTAATAAGGTAGTGCCTGATCTTGGAAAGCCAACTAAAAAAATTGGGTCTCGTTTTGGATTTGATAATTTTAGATTATTCCATTTTTTAATATTAGGTTTTGTAAAAAAATTCACTCTATCTTTAACTACTTTTATATATCTATTTTTATCAAATAAATTCACTTTTCTTAAATTTAGAAATAAGTTGTTGGCTTCTACAAAATAATTGTAAGCTTTTTCATTATCGCCAATCCTGTCATAGCAGTTTGCTAAAATTAAAAATCTTTTACTTTCATTTTTTATATCCTTAACGCTAAAAGAAGTTTTTTCTAAAATATTTTTTGCTTCTAAAAACTTGTTTGAGTTATATAAAATAATGCTCTCGTACAATCTTATAATAGGATCATCATTAATTAATTTTTTGGCGTTTAGTATCGCCTGCTTTAACTCTTTTTCGTGATTTAAATTTTCATACGATTCCATTAAATTTTGATGTGCTTTAATATTTTGTGGATGAATTTTTATTGCGGTTTGAAAAAGAATTATTGCTTTTGTAAAATCTCCTAATTCTTTAAAAACAATTCCCAAATTAATGTAAGGATCTATAAAATTTGGTTGAATTTGAATCGCTTTTTCAAAAAGAGGTATGGATTTTACATAGTCTTTTAATTCTTTGAAAACTGATCCTAAATTATTATATGCTTCTGCATATTTAGGTAAAATATTGATAGCATTTTTTAAATATTTTATTGAATCCGTATAATCGCCCATTTGAATTAATGTGGCACCAAAGTTATTACATAATTCAGCATGATTAGGTTTAATCAATATTGCTTTTTCAAAATTTTTTTTAGCCTCTCCAAATTTTTGTTTCTGGAAGTTTAAAGTTCCTAAAAGGTAAAGTGTGTTAAAATGATTAGGGTCTTTAATTAATATTTTATTATAGCTATTTTCTGCACTTTTAAATTTACCTTCTGTATGATCTTTAAATGCTAAGTTAAATATCTTATCTATACTTAGGTTGGTTTCTTTGTTCATTTCTTGATATTGATCAAATATATTACTTTTTAATGAAATTGTAATTTTTATTAAAAAGCTATATTAAAAATAACTATTAAGAGTACATATATTAAATGAAAAATTTTTCAAGACTCATCTCAATAATTTTTTTAAGTTTTTCAGTTTTGCTACTATTTTATGTTTTTTATCGTGCGCAGATTTATCACTCTGGGGCACAGTTTGACTACTACTTAAAATATTACTTTATTACTTTTTTATTTATAATTCTTTCATTTATCTCTTTTTTTATTCCAAAAAAATTAAGAGTTAATATTGCCATTGCTTCTATTACTATTTTAATTTTTATATACCTTTTTGAAGGGTATTTAATAATTAAATCTAATTTAGATAAAAAACAAATAAGAAAAAACAATGCTGAAATTTATAAAAAATACTCTGATATAAATTACGATGTGCGCAGTTGGGTTGAAGTTTATCAAAACCTAAAAAAAGAAAACCCTGCCTGGGTTGTTTCAATAAAGCCCTCTGAATTTATATTTGAAAAAAACTTAAGTTATTTACCACTATCGGGATTACCAAACCGTAAAACACTTATACCATGCAATGAAAATGGATATTACCCTTCTTTTTTAAGCGATCGACATGGTTTTAATAATCCTGATCTAGTGTGGGATAAAAATGAAATAGATTTTTTGTTAGTCGGAGACTCTCAACTCTTAGGTTACTGTGTAAATGAACCTAGTACTATGGCAGGAGTTTTGAGAGGATTAAATGGCAGAAAAAATAATATAATTAATTTAGGTTACGGTGGTCACGAACCATTAATGGAATACGCAGTTTTAAAAGAATATTTTAATTTTAAAAAAACAAAGCGAGTGGTGTGGTTTTTATATGATAGAGATCTAGAGGATCTAGGTCGAGAGTTGGCAAACCCAATTTTGCTTAATTA
>CAJQRW010000008.1 GCA_905612415.1 uncultured Pelagibacteraceae bacterium | reverse complement strand
TCCTACGAAGAGATAATACTTGTTGGGTCTGGAAAAGGAGTTGCTTCTGTTAAGTGTATTGAAAAACCGTATTGGAGAAGAAAAAGTTTAAGAACTTATAGGCTTTTGCTAAAAATTTATGAACAAGCTGTTACGAAATGCCCTCCATATAACGGTTGATCTATTATATCAATTATAATAAAAATATTAGAATAATTTTTAGATTCTATTAAATTTCTTTAGAGGTAATTTAGCATGTTAACGATTAATCCTTTTTCAGTTCTTTCTGAGATTATTCCACCATTAGTTATGCAGGTATTTCTAATTACGATGATAGCGCTAGTCATTTTAGGAACCTTGATTGATATTATTCATAAAAAAAATGTAAAATATTTTTTTGAAAATGCTAAAAAAGCCAAAAAAAATGCAACAAAGGAATTAAGTGCTGGAGAGAGAGTTTCGGTTATTGCTAAAACAGTTGTTTACGATATTGGAACTACCTCAGAATTAGGTGCTGGAAAAAGAAGAGTTGCACATTTGTTAGGAATGTATGGAACTATTTTATTTTGGATAGCTTCAGTTGTTATGATTTTTTGTTATTCTTCCTCATCTTCTATCACTCCATCTGTGTGGCCTATAATATGGCACGCTGGTGCAATCATGACTGTTTTAGGAGGAAGTTGGTTTTGGTTTTTTCTAAGAGTAGACGTTTATTCAGAAGCGCAACCTTGGTATAGAATTATTAAAGCAGATTTATTTGTGCTTGCGCTTATTACAACATCTTTATTTGGATTGATTTGGTCTTTTTTACAATCTTTAAATTTAAGTGATAGATGGGACGATAAAGTTTTTTTAGTTTTATATGTTGTTTCAAATCTAGTGCTTTTTGGTGGAGTTTATTGGTCTAAATTTGCTCATATGTTTTACAAACCAGGTGCTGCAATACAAAAAAACTTAGCAGAAGCCGATGGATCAAGAGATAATTTGCCTCCTGAAGCTGATGCACCTGAAAAATTTGGGCTAGGTATTAAACGTGAGGCACCAAAACACTATTAATATGAACACTAAATCTATACATAATAAAGATAATTTGATCTTAAAAAGGTTTGATCGAGTTCAAAAAGTGATTTTAAAAGAGTTGCCCAAATTGAATAAAATTTTAAAGAAAGGAATAAATTAAAATGTCAACATTTGTATATATGACTCGTTGTGATGGCTGTGGACACTGTGTAGATATTTGTCCATCTGATATTATGCACATAGATGAAACGATAAGACGTGCAGTAAATATTGAGCCTAATTTTTGTTGGGAGTGTTATGCTTGTGTGAAAGCTTGCCCAAACCACGCAATTGATGTTCGTGGATACGCTGATTTTGCTCCTATGGGTCATAGCGTTAGAGTGCGCCGAGAAGAAGAAAAAGGGACAATCTCTTGGAAAATAAAATTTAGAAATGGTAAAGAAAAAAACTTTGTTTCACCTATAACAACCAAACCTTGGGGTAAATTTATTCCAAAACTTTCTGAAGGAAACAAACCTAATCAGAGCGAACTTAATTCTCAGATTCTATATAATGAGCCAGAAGGCTTAAATACAAAAAAAGAATTACCAACTGTTAAAAAAGATGCATTCAAGAAAGGTGTTTATTATTAATGGCTAAACATAAAACACATTTTGAAGATTGTGATGTGCTTGTTGTTGGTGGTGGTATGGCAGGAACTGGTGCTACTTTTGAAGCTAGACATTGGGGAAGAGATTTAAAAATCATTTGTGTTGAAAAAGCAAACATAGATAGAAGCGGCGCGGTAGCTCAAGGACTTTATGCAATTAATTGTTATATGGGAATGCAGTGGGATGAAAACCAACCTGAAGACCACGTCAGATATGCACGTAATGATTTAATGGGTATGGTAAGAGAAGATCTAGGTTATGATATGGCTCGTCACGTAGACTCCACAGTTCACATGTTTGACGAGTGGGGCTTACCAATGATGAAAAACGAAAAAACTGGTCGTTATCTAAGAGAAGGTAAATGGCAGATAATGATTCATGGCGAAAGTTACAAACCAATTGTCGCTGAAGCAGCAAAAAAATCTGCTGATAAAATATATAATAGAATTATGATAACTCACTTACTAATGGATGAGACTAAAGAGAATAGAGTGGGTGGAGCAGTTGGATTTAATATGAGAACTGGAGATTATTATGTCTTTCGTGCAAAAACTGTAATTGTTGCAGCTGGTGGAGCTTCTCACATTTTTAAACCAAGAGCCGTAGGTGAAGGTATGGGAAGAACTTGGTATGCGCCATGGAGCAATGGTTCAGCTTATGCGTTGCCAATAGCTGTTGGTGCTAAAATGACTCAAATGGAAAATAGAATTGTTTTATGTAGATTTAAAGATGGTTACGGTCCAGTTGGAGCTTATTTTTTGCATTTAAAAACTTATACGCAAAATGCTAATGGAGAAAATTATGAAAAAAAATGGTATGATCATACGAAAGAAATGGTTGGTGAATATATTGATCATCACCCAACACCAACATGTTTAAGAAATCACGCTTTCATACAAGAAACAATGGCTGGCGGTGGACCAATTCAAATGGTTACAACTGAAGCATTCCAAGACCCTCATTTAGAAACGGTTGGATGGGAAAACTTTTTAGGTATGACTGTAGGACAGGCCGTTGTTTGGGCATCTCAAAATATTGATCCAAAATATACTAATCCTGAATTAACTACATCTGAACCTTATGTTATGGGTTCGCATGCAACTTGTTCTGGTGCGTGGGTAAGTGGACCAGAAGATCTTTCTCCACCAGAATATTTCTGGGGATACAACAGAATGTTAACTGTTGAAGGACTTTTCGGTGCAGGAGATACAGTGGGTGGTAGTGCGCATAAATTTTCTTCGGGTTCTTTTACAGAAGGACGTTTAGCTGCAAAAGCTGCAGTTAAGTATATTGAAGATCAAAAAGCAGAAGATATTAATGTTTCTGAAAAACAATGTGAAAATTTTAAAAAAATTATTTATAAACCTTTAGAAAATTATACTGTCGGACGCAATGAAATTACTGGTGGAACAGTTTCACCAAGTTATATATCTCCCATTCAAGGACTTCAAAGACTCCAAAGAATTATGGATGAATATGTTGGTGGTATTGCCACTAACTATATGACTAACGAAAATATGCTTAATAGAGCCTTAGAGCTATTGAAGTGGTTAGAAGAAGATTTAGAAAATATTGGAGCTGAAGATTATCACCAACTTATGCGAGCTTGGGAATTAAAACATCGGGCATTAACCTCACAATGCGTAACTGAGCATACATTATTCCGCAAAGAAACTCGTTGGCCAGGCTATTACTATAGAGGCGATCACCTTAAATTAGACGATGAAAATTGGCATTGTTTGACGGTATCTAGACGTGATCCTAAAACAGGCAAATTTACTTTAGAAAAAGTGCCCGTTTATCATATCGTAGACGAAAAAGAGAAAAAGAAAGCTTCTTAAATTAGAAGATAAAATTAAATGGATCTTCTCAAGAAAACTGACGAAGAAATTATTACTATTGCAGAACCTATTTGGGAGAACCTTGTAAAGTCATCCAATATTAAAGATTATGGTGGGTTTACAAAAGATTTTTCAGCACAAATGTTATTTGGGGCCAATGAAGTAGAGTTGGGAAAACAATGGGCAAATAACAAATTATTAACTAGTTTATCTCATAAAAAAGAAGTTTTAGGTTGTCTAAGAAGAAATCTTCATGTGACAGTTATTTACAAACAGAATAGCAATACTATTCCTGGTGATTTTTTAGGTAGATTGGTGCTAGGTATCGAGGATGATGATGTCAAAGTTTTTGGTGCAACAATCTATTAACTATTGATTGACTTTCTTATATTTCAAGAATATTCATTAATTAACAATTTATGGAAGTTCATTTACCCATAGCTGATGTACAAATAAATGTAATTTTAATACTGTTTGTAAGTTACATGATAGGTTTTTTATCTGGATTATTTGGTGTAGGAGGAGGATTTTTAATGACACCATTATTAATTTTTATGGGCATTCCTCCAATTTATGCAGTAGCAAATGAAGCAAATAATATTTTAGCTTCATCATCTTCAGGTGCATTAACTCATTGGTTTAAAAAAACGCTGGATGTCAAAATAGGTTTGTTCATAGTCGTAGGGGGGCTACTCGGAACTTTTATGGGAATTTTAACATTTAGTTATTTCAAAGGAATTGGAAAAATAGATATAGTCATTGCTCTAGCATATATGTATGTGCTTGCTATAGTAGGAAGTTTCATGCTTAGAGATGGACTATCTGAATTCAATTTATTTAAAAAAACAATAGTATCAAAAAAAAAATTACATACCCATTTTTGGATTCATGGACTTCCTTTTAGAATTAGGTTTAAAACATCCCAAATATATGAGAGCGCTTTAGTTCCGCTAGTACTAGGAGTTATTGTCGGTTTTGTTTCTGCCATTATGGGTGTAGGTGGAGCATTTTTAATGGTACCAGCAATGATATATTTAATTCGTATGCCAACTAAACTTGTTCCAGGAACATCTTTGTTTGTAACAATATTTGTAACTGGATTTGTTACTATTTCGCACGCTTTTGCTTATCATACTATAGACTTAATGCTTGTTTTGATTTTAATTACAGGATCTATAGCTGGAGTGCATGTTGGTCAAAAAATTGGGCAAAGACTTAAAGCGTCAGAATTAAAAGCTTTGCTTGCTTTACTGATGCTTTCAGTAGGACTTTTAATGGCATATGAAACCTTTTTTAAAAATAAAAATTCAGTAAGTTTAAAACTTCCCACAGATAAAATTGCAGAGATAAGTGAATTTGGAAATTCAATTTATAATTTATCTAATAGTTATCCAATTGTTTATGGGCTTTCATCAATTTTCATTGCGCTATCTGCAGGTGTTTTAGTTTCTTATATTAGAAAAATAGTAAGTAAAAAAATAAATACACCAAAAGCTATATAAATTTTAAAATGAGAGAAATTTTATTAATATTATTAATACTTTTCTTTAATAGCAAAACTTTTGCAGATGATAAAATAGATTTAGGTTTAGAAATTTATAAAAATAAGGCGCAATGTGGAGCGTGTCACACATTAAAAGCTGCAGAATCAGAAGGTGAAATTGGCCCAAACCTAGATATGATTAAACCACAAATGGATCAAATTATTTATGCTGTAAGAAATGGTATTGGAGTTATGCCGTCCTGGGAAGGTATTTTAACTCCTAAAGAAATTGAAGCTGTTGCATATTACGTATTTACCAGTACAAGCAAGTAATAATGAAATTATATAAAATAAAAAAATCGAATATTGATAACAAAGGCCTTTATGCAGAAAAAAATATAAAATCTAGAAAAATAATTATTAATTATAAAGGCAAGATCATCACAAAAAAAGAAACTGACACAAACCCAAAATATGATAACGACAAAGCAATTTATTTATTTAATTTAAATAGTAGATATGATCTGGATGGCGACTTTAAGTACAATGATGCAAGGTTAATTAATCATTCTTGTAATCCTAATTGTGAAGTAGAAGGCAAAGGTTTGAAACTATGGATAATTGCAATTAAGGATATTAAAAAAGGTGAAGAACTTTCGTATGACTATGGCTTTGGATATGATGAAGACTATAAGCAATTTGTTTGTAAATGTGGTGCAAAAAATTGTGTAGGTTATATAGTTAGAGAAGGATCGAGATGGAGAATAAAGAAATCTAGATCTGCTTCAGTTTCGAGATAGAGCTTATATGAAAAGGTTTTGTCTCACAACATCCTCCTAAAATAGTAGCACCTTTATTAAGCATTTTTTTTGAAAAGTCATAAAACTTTTCTGCTGTAATATCATCTCTAGTACCCAGAACATCAACAGGGTTTTGTCCAAAACCAGCTGCATCTACCCTAACAATTTCGCCAACCGGCAGCGGTTGTTCTTTCCAAAGATTTGCTTTAAAGCCAAAAGGAATTTTTAATGATCTAATCTCATCAATAGTATTTTCTATAATTTCTGGCGAGACACATGACGCAATTAATCCTAACCAATTTTTACTTTTACATGTTTCGACCATTTTAGTTATAGTTTCACCTGAAGGAAATTTACCATTTTCTCTAATATGAATTCCAATCAAAACAGGAAGATTCATTTTTTCAACCACATTTAATGCAATTTCAATTTCTCTAATACTAGATAAAACATCTAAGTAAAAAAAATCAATAAAAGGTTTTAATAAATTAGCCTGATCATAAAAATCTTTTTTAATTAAATTTTGATCTCTTTGATCAGGTACATAAGTATCATATTGAGCCGGCAAACTACCTGCTATCAAAATATTTTTTTTTGAAGCTTCTTTTGCTTTCAAAGCAAGCTCGCCTGCTTTTTGATTAGCGTAATTAAAGTATTCATCTACATTATTTTGTAGAGTTCTTGATCTTCGTGCAGAAAAATTATTAGTAACAATGACGTCTGCTCCAGATTTTATAAAATCTAAATGGGTATCTATTACTAGTTGGTGATATTTTTCTTCAATCAAAGCAGTAGCTGACCAAAGAGATCCTTTGGCCTTTAATCCTTTTTCGAGTAGGGTCTGTCCCATACCACCATCTAAGATTCTTACTTTTGAAAAGTAATCTATATTCATTTTATATATTTTTGCTTAGAAGGTATCACTCCTCTAACTCCACCTTTAGGATTAATCAATTGTTGTATTTTACTAATCCTTTTAGGATTATCCATATCTCCTTTTCTTCTTGGAATTAAATGAATATGACAGTGTAAAATTGATTGTCCTGCATCGACACCAGCATTGACACCTACATTAAAACCAGTAATTTCTTTATCTAAGTTTATTAATAATTGTCTTTGTTTTTTAAGTACATTAGATAAATCATTAAGTTCTTCGTTATTTAAATCAAAGAAATCAGAAACATGTCTATGGGTTGCAATTAATGTATGGTGTTTGGTAACAGGAAATTTATTATCCCTAACAACAAACACAAACTTACTTGAATAAATAGATTCGTTTTTTGCTTTAGTACAAAAAAAACACTCATTTTCAGATTTTGTCATTACGCGCTTCTGTAAAGTTTAGTCATTACAAACTCTTTATGACCTAATGCCTCTGCGCAGGTTAATCTTCCATTAGCTACTCTTATTGTGATTTTAATTAATTCATCACCAGCTTGAGACATATTCATTTCACGTGTAAGTATTTTTGAAACATCGCAGTCAATATGCTCCCCCATACCCTTAACGGTTAATGGATTGGCAGTTAGTTTAATAACAGGTTCAATAGGATTTCCTACAATATTACCCTGACCAGTTGGAAATAAATGGATATTGAAACCTGCTGCCGCTTGAAGAGTTACACATTCTGCTGCTGCAGATGAAGTGTCCATAAAGTATAAACCTTTTCCTTTAGTAGGCTCTTCGCCTGGCCCTAGCACATCTATAAATTTACATGATCCAATTTTTTGAAAATTTCCAAATGCTTTTTCTTCAATTGTAGTAAGACCTCCTGCTATATTACCTGCAGTAGGTTGGCTCTCTGAAAGATCGTCGGTCGCTTCTTTAAGTATAAAATCATTATACGAGTTCCAAGTTTTCATAAATTTTTCAGAAGCTTCAGGTGTAGCACCTCTCTTAGCACAAACAGTTTCAGCCCCAGTAAGTTCTGAAGTTTCTCCAAAACACAAATGAACTCCTAATGGCTCTAGTTTATCCATTAAATTTCCAACTGTTGGGTTTGCAGCTAATCCAGAAGTTGTGTCAGACTCTCCACACTTAACTGATATCCATAAATCGCTTAAAGGACACTCTTCTCTTTGTTTTTCAGATGCCCACATTACAAATTCTTGTGCTCTTTTTGAAGCTTTCATAACAGTACCAATATCTCCAGTACGTTCGATGTGAAAACCTTCAACAGGTTTACCAGTTTTTGCAATTCCATCTACTATTTTTTTTGTCCATTTTGGCTCAATACCAATAACTATTACTGCTGCAACATTTGGATTGCTCCCGGTTCCAATCATTGTTCTAAAGTGTAATTCTAAATCAGCACCAAATTGAAGTCTTCCGTAAGAATGAGGTAATGCAATTGTTCCTTTAATATTATTTGCAACTGCTTCAGCGCATGCATTTGAAATATCGTCTACTGGAAGTATGATTACATGATTTCTAGTGCCAGCTCTGCCATTTTCTCTTTTATAACCTAAAAAACTTTCTGGCATTTTCATATTTTTACCACTTCTTAGTTTTAACATTATGAACATGAACGTGATCACCTTTTTTTATTGGCTTAACAACTTTACCAATATCGTGACCATATTTTAGTATTGTATCGCCTTCCCTAAGATCTTGCAGGGCTATTTTATGACCTAACGGGATTTCATTGATTGATGTAATTTTAATAGTTTTATTATTCTCCATAACCCAACCATTACATTCTTGATTTTTTGAGGTTTTATCAATAACAACCACTGCTACGTTGTCTTTTTCATCATGAATTATTAAATCTGTTTGAGACATCTTTTCTTACTGGATATAGACCTAAATTTGATATAATTAAAGTAGGTTTTTTAACATTAGCAAATAAACAGCAAAATTAAGAAAAATTTATTTACAAAGAGATTTTTATGACAAAAATGACAACAGAAGAAGCTTTTGTAAAAGTCCTGCAAATGCATGGAATAGAGCATGCCTTTGGAATTATTGGATCAGCATTCATGCCTATTTCAGATATTTTTCCAAAAGCAGGCATTACTTTTTGGGACGTTGCACATGAAACAAACGGTGGATTAATAGCAGACGGCTACACAAGATCTACTGGAAAAATGTCAATGGTTATAGCTCAAAATGGACCAGGAATTACAGGTTTAGTTACTCCTATAAAAACAGCTTATTGGAATCACACTCCGTTACTTTTAGTAACTCCTCAGGCAGCGAATAAAACAATTGGACAAGGTGGATTTCAAGAAGTTGAACAAATGAATTTATTCAAAGACATGGTTTGCTATCAAGAAGAAGTTAGAGATCCTTCAAGAATGGCAGAAGTTTTAAACAGAGTAATAGAAAAAGCAATCAGAGGATCTGCGCCTGCTCAAATTAATGTACCTAGAGACTATTGGACTCAAGTTATTGATATTGATTTACCTCCGATTGTTAGATTGGAAAGACAAGCGGGTGGAGTAGATGCAATCAGTAAAGCTGCAAAATTATTATCTGACGCTAAGTTTCCAGTTATTTTATCAGGAGCGGGAGTTGTTATTGGAGGAGCGATAGAAGATTGTAAAAAACTTGCAGAAAAATTAGACTCACCTGTTTGCTCTGGATATCAACATAACGATAGTTTTCCAGGAAGTCACCCTTTAGCAGTCGGGCCGTTAGGTTATAACGGATCTAAAGCAGCCATGGAATTAATATCTAAAGCTGATGTAGTTTTAGCTCTTGGAACAAGATTAAATCCTTTCTCAACTTTACCAGGTTATGGAATGGATTATTGGCCAAAAAATGCAAGCATCATTCAAGTTGACATGAATTCAGACAGAATTGGACTTACAAAGAAAGTAACAGTGGGTATATGCGGGGATGCAAAATTAGTTGCTAAACAATTGCTAACTAAATTATCTTCGAACGCTGGTGATACTGATAGACAAAAACGAAAAGATTTAATTCACCAAACAAAATCTGCTTGGTTACAAAAATTATCAAGCTTAGATCATGAAGACGATGATAAAGGAACAGTTTGGAATAAAGAAGCGAGAGAAAGAGATAAAGATAGAATGTCACCACGACAAGCATGGAGAGCGATACAAGCTGGTATGCCTGATGATGTAATTATATCAAGCGATATAGGAAATAATTGTGCTATTGGAAACGCATATCCAACTTTTGAAAAAGGAAGAAAGTATTTAGCCCCAGGTTTATTTGGACCATGTGGTTATGGATTCCCATCTATCTTAGGTGCTAAAATTGGATGTCCCAAAACTCCAGTGATTGGTTTTGCGGGTGATGGTGCGTTTGGAATTAGCATGAATGAAATGAGTTCGTGTGCAAGAAAAGAATGGCCAGCTATTGCAATGGTAATTTTTAGAAACTATCAATGGGGTGCGGAAAAAAGAAATTCTATATTGTGGTTTGATGATAATTTTGTTGGAACTGAACTAGATCCAGAGTTAAGTTATGCAAAAGTTGCTGATGCTTGTGGATTAAAAGGTATAAAAGCAAAAACAATGGAAGAAACTACAAAAGCTATTAAACAATCTTGCGAGGATCAGAAAAAAGGAATTACAACTTTTATTGAAATTATTTTAAATCAAGAATTGGGAGAGCCGTTTAGAAGAGATGCAATGAAAAAACCTGTACAAGTAGCTGGTATTGACCCCAAAGATATGAAGACTCAACAAGTATAAAAAATATTCCTGTAGTTATAATTATCAATTTAAAGTTGTTATTTTTTCGTTTTGCAAAAAACCATCTAAAAATGCTCATATAATTAGATTTTAAGACAAAAATAACACTTCTAATTAACTTTATTATAAGTAATGTCTCTTAATAATTTAATTTATTTGATTAAACGTCAACTGCTTTAAATTATTTAAATTTAAATAATAAATATGAGGAATAACCTTATGAAAAAGTTAAAATTGCTTGCATTGTCTGCAGTCGCACTTTTTAGTGCAACTACTACAGCAAATGCAGCTACGACTATCTTAGCAACGAATGATTTTGTTGGAATTAGTTTTTGGGTAGTTTCAATGGGTATGATCGCATCTACTGTATTCTTTTTTGCTGAAAGAGGAACTGTAGCGCAAGCGTGGAGACCTTCAGTATCAGTTGCTGGACTTGTTACTGGTGTAGCATTTGTTCATTACATGTACATGAGAGGTATATGGGTAGAAACTGGAGAAACACCAACAGTATACAGATATATTGATTGGATAATTACTGTGCCTCTACAAATCGTAGAATTTTATTTAATCCTTTCTGCCGTCAATAAAGTTCCTGGCTCAATGTTCTGGAGACTTTTAGTGGCATCTTTAGTTATGTTAGTGTTCGGATATCTTGGTGAAGCAGGATATATTTCAGCATTAATTGGCTGGGTTATTGGAACAGCGGCGTGGATTTATATTATCTATGAATTATTTTCAGGCGCAGCTGGTAAAGCAATGAAGAAAAGTGGAAACAAACCACTTAAAACTGCATTTACTGCAATGAGAATGATAGTAACAGTTGGTTGGGCTATTTATCCTTTAGGGTACTTATTTGGTTATCTTTTAGGTGGAGTAGACGCTAATGCATTAAATATCATTTACAACTTTGCTGACTTTGTTAACAAGATCGCTTTTGGTCTAGTTATTTGGTCATGTGCTATGCAAAATACTTCTATTGCTAAAAGATAATAACCAGAGTATTTAAAAACAATTATTTAATAGGGCGGATTTAATTATCCGCCCTATTTTTTTTTGCACTAAATCTCTGTTACAATTAATAATGAAAAGTGATCTAAAAAAAATCGTCATAATAGGTTCTGGTTTTGGTGGAATTGCAGCAGCTCTAAGACTTAAAGCAAAAAACTATAATGTGACTCTCGTTGAAAAACATCCAGATCTAGGAGGAAGAGCTAGAGTATTTAAAAAAAATGGATTTACATTTGATGGTGGTCCGACCGTTATAACCGCACCATATTTAATCAATGAGCTATTTGAATTATTTAATAAAAATTCCAAAGATTATATTCATTTAGTACCTTTGAAGACATGGTATAGATTTATTTTTGATGATGGTTTGACTTTTGATTATTCAGGTAATGAAAATGAAATGAAAAATCAGATTAAAAAAATTAGTGAAAATGATGTTAAAGGCTATCAAGAACTTTTAAAATTTACAAAAAAAATATTTGATAAAGGTTTTTTAGAGCTTTCAGATGTTCCTTTTGATAAACCTAGTTTTATGATTAAACAATTGCCCGCTCTATTAAATCTTAAAAGTTATAAGTCAGTTTACTCTTTAGTTGCATCTTTTGTAAAAAATACAAACCTAAGGAAAATGTTAAGTATGCATCCGCTACTAGTTGGAGGAAACCCATTTACCACAACTTCAATTTATGGCTTAATTTTATACTTAGAAAAAAAATGGGGCATTCATTACTCAATGGGAGGAACTGGACATATTATAAAAGGCTTAGAAAAATTAATGCTAGAACAAGATATTGAGATAATAAAAGGCAATGAAGTGGAAAATATACTTTATAATAATAATAAAATTCAGGGTGTTAAGCTTGATAATAGTAAAGAAATAAAAGCTGATTATGTTGTATGTAATGCTGATCCACCGGCTGTTTATGACAAATTATTAAATCAAGTAAAAAATAATAAAATATTTAATTGGAAAAGAAAGCGTATGGAGTATTCCATGGGTCTTTTTGTTTACTACTTTGGTACTAAAAAAGTTTATAAAAAAGTTGAACACCACACAATTAAATTTGGCAATAAATACAAAGAACATCTAGATGATATTTTTAGTAAGAAGAGATTAAATAATGATATTAGCTATTATCTTCATAGACCTACCGCAACTGACAAATCAATGGCACCAGAGGGACACGATTGTTTTTATGTATTAGTGCCTGTGCCAAACAATCAATCTAATATTGATTGGTCGATAGAAGGAGATAAATTTAAAGATTTAGTTATCGAGAAAATGGAACAGACTTTGTTACCAAATCTTAGAGAAAATATTGTAGAAGATTTTTATTTAACACCAGATTATTTTGAAAAAAATTTAAACACAAAGCATGGATCAGGATTTTCAATTCAACCTAAATTCAGCCAATCAGCTTATTTTAGGTTTCATAATAAATCGGAAGTATGTGATGGTCTTTATTTTGTAGGAGCAGGGACTCATCCAGGGGCAGGTGTTCCTGGAGTATTATCGTCAGCAAAAGTTTTAGATAAAATTTTATAATGATTAAAAATTATTTAAAGATATATGCAAAGTCTTTTAACTGGGCTGGATTTTTTTTACCTAAAAAAATATATAAAAAATGTTCTTCACTATATGACTTTTGTCGAACCGTAGATGATATTGCAGATCAAGAACTAAAATTAGATATTAAAATAAAACAATTTAAAGAATTTAAAGGCAAATTTATAAACAAAGATTTTAATAATCAAATTATAAAAAATATGCATGGAGTAATTGATGACACAGGAATCTCAAAAAAAATTGTTTATGATTTATTTGATGGCATTGAATCAGATTTAAAAAATAAAGTAAAAATAAATTCAAAAAAAGAATTGTTAATTTATTCATATAGAGTTGCTGGCACGGTGGGTCTAATGATGGCAAAAATTCTTAATGTTAAAAAACCAAATGCTCTTAAAGATGCAATTAACTTAGGTATTGCAATGCAACTAACAAATATTGCTAGAGATGTTGTTGAAGATAATATTAAAAACAGAACGTATATAGAATTAAATTTTGAATCTATAAAAAACACTTTAATTATAGCTGATAGTTTTTATAAAAGCTCATTTTCGTCAATAGCCGATATCCCAATTAGTTGCAGGTTTGCTATTTTAGTGGCCAGAAGAGTTTATCGTCAGATTGGAACTAATATTTTAAGTAAAAAAAATATTGAAAATTACAACAAGTCAGGAAAAATATATGTGTCTATTTTTGGAAAATTTTTTCAAACTATATTATCTGTTTTTGATTTTTTTATACTTTTAATTAATAATTCAAAGGAGCATGACAAAGAAAGTGAGCATCAAATAATTAATGAGGAAATAAATTTAAATGAAAGAATTTGATTATATAATTATTGGTGGGGGTTGTTCCGGTTTATCATTGGCATACGAATTAGAAATACATAAAAAACTAGAAGATAAAACATTAGCAATTATTGAGCCAAGGAATGATTATAAAAGAGATAAAACTTGGTCTTTTTGGAAAGTTATTTCTCATAACTATGATGATTGTGTTAAGAAAAGTTGGAAAGAATTTTCTATAAAGATACCTTCTCATTCTAAAGTTATTAAATGTGATAATTTTCCTTATCAAAGCATTGATAGTGGACTTTTTTATAAAAAAATTAATGATAGATTAAGAAAAAATAAAAATATTAAATTTTTTGAAAATATAAAAGATTTAAATTTAAATAATGCATTTATATTCAATAGTGTGCCTTCATTTAAAGAAAATAAATCTAATATTTGGCAACATTTTTATGGAATCGAAATTGAAACTAATGAAAATTTCTTTAACGACAATACTTTAAATTTAATGGATTTCGATTGTGATCAAAGAAACAGTGTTCATTTTTTTTATGTTTTACCTTTGAGCAAAAATAAAGCAATTATTGAGACAACTTGGCTATCTAAAGAAGATGATTCCCTTAAAGATTACAAGTCTCAAATAAAAAGCTATATTAATTATTTAGGTATAAAAGATTATAAAATAAATTTTAAGGAAGAAGGAGCGATTCCACTTTTCCACCTGTTAAATGAAAAAGAAAAGAACAAAATAAATATTGGAACAGCCGGCGGCATGACAAGATTAAGTACTGGGTATACATTTCTTAATATTCAAGAACATAGCAAATATATAAGGATGAACATTGAAAATATTGAAAATACAAAAAAGTATGAAATAGGAAAAAAATATCAGTTACTAGATAAAATATTTCTAAGAGTCTTAGAAAAATATCCTGAAAAAATGCCTGATATATTCTCTAATATGTTTAATACTTCTTCAAATACTGTTATTAAATTTTTATCTAATAAAAGTAATATTTTTCAAGATCTATCTATAATTTTAAAAATGCCAAAATTTATTTTTATTAAAACTTTACTTAAAGTTCAATGACAAAAGAAAACATCACTGGCAAAATAAGCTTTATATTCTTCTGGTCTTCCATAGCCTTATTGCTTTTACATGACAGTCAACAGATATCATCTAATTTTTTATCAACTACTATGGCTTTAATTCTAATTCTTACTATTGGTATATCCCATGGAGCTTTGGATGATATTAAAGGATATAAGTTACTTAAATATTATAAAATAAAAAATAAGATTGTTTTTTTTTTAAGTTATATTTCTTTAGCGCTACTAATCATTACTTTTTGGTTAATTTTTCCAACTTTAATGATAATATTATTTTTAATCTTAGCATCATATCATTTTGGAAAAGAGGACTGCTGGGGATTTAAAATAAATAAATCAAATTTAAATATAATAAATTTTTTTTTAAAAGGCTCTTTAATTATCTTGGCTCCATTATGGTTAAGTTTCAATGAAACAATTGCTATTTTTAATATCCTGGGTATTAAAAATGAAAATTTCTATGCTCTATTAAATATTTTAAGTGAAAATTATTTATTTGTAGCTTTTGCAATTATTAGTATTTTTAGTAATTTTCTTTTAGCTAAAAACATGAAAACACTTACTGGATTATTCATAGATGTCTTTGCAATAATGCTTTTGTACAGTTTATTTAGCCCATTAATTTCTTTTACAATTTATTTTTGTTTCTTACACTCTCTTAGACATTCAGCTTCTTTAACCTTTGAGCTCAATATAGGTATTAAAGAACTCATAAAAAAAGCATTTCGACTGACGGCACTAACGGCATTATTATTCTGGATTAGTGTTACTATATTGGTCAACTATCTTAAAATGGATATAGATAGCTCAATAACTACAGTAATATTTATTGGTTTGGCGTCTTTAACCTTTCCACATATATTGCTTGAATATTTGTTAGAGAAAAATGAAAAATAAAGAAATTAAAATACTTTTAGCTGCTCCAAGAGGTTTTTGTGCTGGAGTAGTTAGAGCTATAGATATAGTAGAAAAAGCTTTAGACAAATATGGAGCGCCCGTCTATGTACGTCACGAAATAGTTCACAATAAACATGTTGTTGATGATTTGAAAAAGAAAGGAGCTATTTTTGTTGAAGAATTAAGTGAAATTGATGACAAATCAAGGCCAGTTGTTTTTTCAGCGCATGGAGTTCCAAAAGCAGTACCTGCAGAGGCGGAAAATAAAAAAATATTTTATGTTGATGCAACATGTCCTTTAGTCACAAAAGTTCATAGAGAAGCTGAAAGACATCATAAAAATGGATATACCATTATACTTATTGGTCACAAAGATCATCCAGAAGTAATTGGCACCATGGGTCAATTACCTAAAGAAAAAATAAAACTAGTAGAAACTATTAATGATGCAAATAATATCAAAATTGTTGGACCTGTAGCTTATGTTACTCAAACAACTTTATCTGTAGATGATACTAAAGATATTATTGGTGAACTTAAAAAAAGATATCCTAATATCAAAGGACCGGTGAAAGAAGATATTTGTTACGCAACCACAAATAGACAAGATTCTGTAAAACAAATTGCTGCAGAATGTGAAATGTTTTTTGTAATAGGTAGTAATAATTCATCAAATTCAAAAAGATTAGTAGAAGTTGCGAGAAAAGCTGGATGCAAAAATTCTCAATTAATAACATTTGAAAAAGATTTTCCTATAAAGGAAATAGTTAAGTGCAATAAAATTGGTTTAACATCAGGTGCTTCTGCACCAGAAAAATTAGTACAAGATTTCATAACAGAAATAAAAAAACACACCAATGTTTCTATTCAAGAATTATCAAGAACAAAAGAGAATGTAACTTTTAAACTGCCTAAAATGTTATAAAGATAAGATAAAAATGAAATTTAATTATTTTACAAATTTTGATAAATCTGGCTCAGTATAATTAGGACCCTTCATAACTTTTCCCTGATCATTATAAATAGGTTTACCGTCCTTACCCAGCTTACTCATATTCGCTCGTTGTACTTCTTTAAAACACTGATCTAAATCTACACCATAAGCATATCCCGCTCCATAGGTTACATATAAAATATCAGTTAGTGCATCCGCAACTTCTTTTAGATTTTTAGTTTTCATTGCTTCTTCTAATTCACTTAACTCTTCTTTAATTAGGTCAAGTCTCAGCTGCATAGTTTTATCATCAGGAAATTGAGGTTTTGTTCTAACCATCTGTCCAAATTTTTCCATAAATATTTTTACATCTTTAAAATTACTCATATTTATATAGCTGTCCAACCTCCATCAACAAGAATTGATGTTCCTGTAATCATTGAAGATGAATCTGATGCCAAAAAAGCAACTGCTGTAGCCACATCGCTTGTTTGTGCGAACCTACCTAGCGGAATATTATTAAGCATATTTTTTTTAAATTTTTTATCTTTAAGAAATTTTTTAGTCATAGGAGTTACAATAAAAGTTGGGCATACAGTATTTACTCTAATATTATCTTTCGCTAAATCAATAGCCATACCTTTTGTAAGACCTTCTAAACCTGCTTTAGTCATATTATAAACACTTCTTATTGGACCACCTACGTGTGCCATTTGAGAAGACATATTTATAATAGATCCTCCTAATTTTTTTCTATTTTTAGCTTCTAACATTTTTAATGTACACAGTTGGGCAATATTAAATGTTGCTACCGTGTTTAGTTTAACCATGTATTCCATATTTTTTTTCTGAACTTTCGTGAAGTGCTCTGGAATATTAGTTCCAGCATTATTAACAAGAATATCAATTTTTTTTTGTTTATTAATAAAGTTTTTAATTTGTGTATAATTAGTAATATCACACGCATAGGTTATGCACTTAGATTTAAATTTTTTGATTATTCTAGCAACCCTATCCAAATCACTTTGAGTTCTGCTTATTATAATTAAATTTGCACCTGCTTCTGCCAGCGCAACAGCACAAGCCATACCTATGCCTTTTCCAGCCCCAGTAACTAAAGCGGTTTTGTTTTTTAAATTAATTTTTTTAAGATACATTTTTATAAAAATACAATTAAATCACTATAAATTAAATCAACAGCAACTACCACTATGGCCACCAATCCCAGCCATCCTATCCATTTATAAGTTTTAATCCACTTAGATATAATATTAGCAACAGTTGCCATTAAAATTATAGATAGAATTAAGCCAAAAACTAAAAGCGTATAGTGATCTTTAGCTGCACCAGCTACACCTAATACATTATCTAAACTCATACTAACATCAGCTATTATTACTGTAAAAACAGCTTTAAAAAAATTTGTTTTATCTGCATTAATTTTATTATCACTTGAAATGTTATTTTTAATTACGTCCTTATAAAGTTTGTAAGCAATATAAAGAAGAAGCAATCCACCTATAAATTTTAAACCATTAATTTGAAGCAAGTAAGCAGTAATTAAAGTAAATAAAATTCTTAAAATAATAGCAGCCCCTATACCCCAGAATATAATTTTTTTTCGTAAATTATTATCAAATTGTGAAGCCACCATTCCAATTATAATTGCATTATCACCTGCTAATACTAAGTCTATTAAAACTATTTGAAAAAATATGATTATTTGTTCAGTCATGATTTGCTATCTTCTATTATCATGTCAGCAGCTTTTTCGGCAATCATTATTGTCGGTGCATTGGTATTTCCAGATGTAATATTGGGCATTATTGAGGCATCAACTACTCTTAAGTTTTGTAATCCATGTGCACGAAGTCTATCATCAACAACGGAATTTTCATCCTTTCCCATTTTACATGTCCCAACAGGATGAAATATTGTTTGTGCATAATTACTAGCAGCTTTTACTAATTTTTCGTCATCTTGTATATTTATTCCAGGTCTAAATTCTTCAGGTTCATATTTTTTAAAAACACTACTTTCTAAAACTATTTTTCTTATTAATTTTAATCCATCAGCGGTGACTTTTCTATCCTCAGGAGTAGAAAGATAGTTCATTTTAATCTTGGGGTCATTTCTTGTATCGTTCGAAGCAATATTAATTTCTCCCCTGCTAGTAGGTCTAATATTTGCAACTGTGGGAGTAAAAGCATGAAAGTTATGTAAACTTGCTCCTCCTAATTTATCAGTACTAATTGGTTGTACATGAAATTGTAAATTAGGCGTCTCCTTTGAAGAATCGCTTTTTGCAAAACCACAAAGTTGACTTGCTCCCATTGTCATAGGTCCTCTTCTATAAAATAAATATTCCATACCAATTAACATTTTACCAATTAAACTATTAATTTTCTTATTTAATGTTTTAATATTTTTAACTTTATAAACTGGTCTCATCATTAAATGGTCTTGAAGATTTTGCCCTACACCTAAAGAATTTTTTACAATATTTATTCCATGATGCTTAAGTTTAGAAGGATTACCAATACCAGAAACTTGCAATATATGTGGAGATCCTATTGATCCTGCTGATAAAATTATTTCTTTTCTGGCTTTTACTTTAATCAATTTATTTCCTTTCCAGTAAGATAATCCGTCAGCTTTAGTTTTTTGAAAATCAATATTTTTAACATGAGACTTAACTTCAACTTTTAAATTTTTTCTATTTTTAATTGGCTTAAGATAAGCTACAGAGGTGCTACATCTTAATCCATTTTTTACAGTTACTTGAAAATAGCCACATCCATAGTTATCACCTTTATTGAAGTCATTAACTTTTGGTATACCCATTTCTTCTGCGGCGTTCATAAACTCATCTAAAATAGATAATTTAATTCTTTGATCAGAAACAGAAAGGGGACCGTCAACATTATGAAATTTGCTTGAGCCACGTTCTTGATTTTCAGATTTTAAGAAGTATGGTAGAACATCATTCCAAGACCATCCAATATTGCCTAATTGTCTCCAATTGTTATAATCTTGTTCTTGACCTCTAATATAAAGTAAGCCATTAATTGATGAGCTTCCACCAAGAGTTTTACCTCTAGGGTAATTTATTGAACGATTGTTCATTGTTTTATCGGGTTCTGTTTTAAAACACCAATCAGTTTTTGGATTATGCATCGTCTTGTAATAACCAACAGGTATATGTATCCACGGATAATTGTCTTTACCTCCAGCCTCTAACAACAAAACTTTATTAGAAGATATAGCTGAAAGTCTATTAGCTAAAACACAGCCTGCTGATCCAGCTCCAATAATTATGTAGTCAAATTCTTCCATAACAAACTGTTAAAAGGTAATCATATATTTTTATTTTAGTCTTTTTTAAAAAATAGCTAGTTGGTATGATACGTCAAAAGTGTACAATTTACTTCATAAAGGCTTATTAAAAGGTGTTATTTTACCTTGCTATAATCTTAACTTTATAGTCAAATTTATTTTTTATTAATTACTAAAGAGGGAATATGAAAAAAATCATATCTTTGTTTTTGGGTATCGCGGTGCTTGTAGGTTTCACAGTATCAGCGAACGCTAAAACATTAAAATGCCAAACCGTCTTAAATGCAAAATCAGACGAAGTTGTAATGTTAAAAGACTTTGGCCAAACTGTTACTGATCTAACAGGTGGTTCAGTTGATTTTGAAATTCTACCAGTTGGCGCTGTAGTTGGAGTTAAAGAAACATTAGATGCGGTTGATAAAGGAATTATTGATTGTGGATTTGCTTGGACTCATTATTGGTCTGGTGAACATCCAGCAGCAATGTTATTTGGATCTCCAATAGCAGGTGCTGGTGTGGGTATTGATAATATCGCTTTTTTATCTTGGTTCCAATACGGTGGTGGTAAACAACTTTACAACCAACTTTGGAAAGAAATGAAAAGAGATGTTCATGGTTTAATGCTTCAACCGGTTGGTCCAGAAGCTCTTGGTTGGTTTAAAGAACCAATTAATAGCATGGATGATTTTAGAAAGTACAAATTTAGAACTCCACCGGGACTTCCAGGACAAACTTATAAAGATATTGGTGTAGCGTCTGTTGCAATGGGTGGTGGAGATATTTTACCAGCTCTTGAAGCAGGAACTATTGATGCAGCTGAATGGTGCTGCCCTAAACCTGATATGACTTTTGGTTTTCAAAAAGTTCTTAAACATTACTACTTACAAGGTTTACATCAAGTTGTTGTAAATGCTGACTTGTATGTTAATGGAAAAGTATGGAGAGGCCTCACTGACCATGAGAGAAAAGCTATGGAAGTTGCAGCTGATGCATCTTTAATAAAATCTATGAGTTATAGAATATACGAGAATGGTAAAGCGCTTCATGAACTTGTTAATAAGCATGGAGTAATTTTACATGATACTCCAGCTGATTATTTTCCAGAGTTTATGGCTGCAGCAAAAGCTCTTCTTGAAAGAGAAGCCGCAGGAAATAAATTCTTTGCGAAAGTATGGCAATCTCAAAAAGATTTTGCTGATATAGCTGTTCCATTTTGGAGTGGTTCTCAAATGTCAAATGCTAAGCTAGGAATGGCTCATGCAGAAACATTAAAATAGTAGTTTTAAAAGTTATAAAATTATTTACAATAAAGCGGACTTAACAGTCCGCTTTATTTGTTTTAGGGAAGCAAAAGATATGAGTGATGAAAAAAAAAAATTAGATATTTCAGATGAAATGATCGCAGAACGTCGGTCTGGATCTGGCAAAATGCCAGATGATATGCCTAAGTGGATGGCGTCAACTATTATCAATATTGATAAATTTAGCAAATGGGTAGGTAATATAGTTTGCTGGCTAACAATACCATTAATTTTAGCGATGGTTTATGAGGTTTTGGCAAGAAAACTTTTTACTGCTCCTACCATGTGGGCTTATGACATGAGTAGATTTTTATATGGAGCGTTATTTATGTTAGGTGCAGGTTATGCTCTGTCAAGAGGTGTCCATATTCGAGCAGATTTTTTATACAGAAATTTTAAAGTTAAAACGCAAGGCAAGGTTGATACAAGTTTATACGTATTATTTTATTTCCCAGGACTTTTATTTTTCCTTTATATGACAACTATATTTGTTGGTGAGTCTATAATGAGGAGTGAAAGAGGAATGGATACTGCTTGGATGCCATATATGTGGCCCATCAAATCATGTTTATGGTTTGGTATTTTATTTTTAATTATTCAAGGTGTTGCCGAACTTTTTAAAAGCTACTATGCAGCAACTCGAGGGAAGTGGCCTAATTAATAATGATTGCAGATATAATTAATCCAGCTACTTTAGGTTTCATACTTGTTGCAGTTATGTTGTTTGCAATATTTGTAGGTTTTCCAATTTCATTTACTTTAATATTTTTGGGTTTTTTCTTTGGCTATTTAGGTTTTGGTCCTTTGGTTTTTTATTTAATGACCTTACAATTTTCGATGGTTATGACCGAGCAAGCTCTCGCAGCGGTACCCTTATTTGTGTTTATGGGAATTATGATGGAACAAGCGGGCTTAATGGAAAGATTATTTTCATCAGTACAATTAATGTTAGCCAAAGTAAGAGGCTCTTTATATTATGCTGTTCTTTTTGTGTCTGTAATATTTGCTGCCGCAACAGGTATTGTTGGAGCGTCGGTGACTATACTTGGAATTATGGCTGCAAAATCAATGAATAGATCTGGTTATAATGTAAGGTTAGCAGCTGGAACGATAACAGCTGGAGGAACATTAGGAATTTTAATACCTCCTAGCATCATGCTGGTCGTCATGGGACCAATTATGGAAATCCCAGTTACCGATCTATTTGCTGCCGCGATTATACCAGGAATATTGTTGGCAATGTTATATGCGGCTTATATTACAATTCGTTGTTGGTTAGATCCAAGTTTAGGTCCAGTACTTCCAGTGGAAATGAGAGCTACAAGTATGAAAGAAGTTTGGATTGAATTTTTGATTGGTTTAGTTCCTCCCTCAGCTTTAGTATTTGCAGCATTAGGAAGTATCTTATTTGGTTTTGCCACGCCAACAGAAGCAGCAGGCTGTGGAGCGATGGGCGCTTTACTTTTAGCTTTAGCTTATAGAAAATTAACACTTGGTAAATTACAGGAAGCATTAATTAAAACTTTGGAGATTACTGCTTTAATAATGATTTTAGTTGCTGCATCAAACTTTTTTGGATCTGTTTTCTCTAGATTAGGCACTCCAATGGTTTTAACAGAATTTCTATTAGGCCTAGAAGTTAATAAATACTTTATTTTATTCATTGTAATGGCAATGATTTTTTTATTGGGCTGGCCATTAGAATGGGTTCCTATTGTTTTAATTATTATTCCAATAATATTACCCCTAATTGAAAGTTTAGGTTTTAATTTAACTTGGTTTGCAATATTAGTTGCTGTAAATTTACAAACCGCCTGGCTCTCACCTCCGGTAGCACTCTCTGCTTATTTTTTAAAAGGGGTCGTACCTGAGTGGGATTTAAAAGATATTTATATTGGAATGATGCAATTTATGGTTTTGCAGATTATAGGTTTAATTTTGATTATTGTTTTTCCGCAACTAGTTTTATGGTTACCAAATTATATCTATGGTCCATAAGCTAAAAACTTTTGGCATTAGCCATTTATTTAAGCCTAAAATTAGTTTTAATTTAACTTTATTATAATTAAAAAGTAGATATTATTCGCATACTTTAAACTAATAACTCAAAGAGGGATGATTATGAGTACAATTAAAAGTAGAGATAGACGTCTTTATAATAAAGATCTGGCTCCAACAGACAAAAAAGATAAAACGTGGGGTTGGTTTGAAATCTTTAATGTTTGGGCAAATGATGTGCAAAGTTTATTTGGTTACACTTTAGCTGCGTCATTGTTTTTAACTTATGGATTAAACGGTTGGGCTGTTTTTTCAGCAATTTTACTCGCAGGATTTTTTATAATGTGGTTAGTAAACCTTTCTGGAAAACCAAGTGTTAAACTTGGAATTCCATACCCAGTGTTTGCTAGAGCAAGCATGGGAGTCCATGGAGCTAATTTTCCAGCAATGGTAAGAGGTATAGTTGCAATGTTTTGGTATGGTGCACAAACTTATTTTGCATCTACAGCAGTAGCGCTATTACTTAAAGCTTTATCTGGATCAGATGGTGGCAGCGATGTCTTTTTAGGAATGAATGGCATTGACTGGATATCATTTATATTTGTTGCAGGTTTTCAAGTTTATTTATTCTGGCAAGGAATTGATTTAATCAGAAAATTTTTAAACTTCGCTGGCCCTGCAGTTTATGCAGTAATGATTATTTTAATGTTAGTAATCTGGTCGAAAGCTGGCGGAAGTCTTCTTTCAGAGGTTGGTAATATTTTCTCAGGAGTTGGTAGTTATAGCGGCGGGTCTTTCGCTGCGTTCTTAGCAATTTTTGGAACTATGGTTGCATACTTTGCTGCTGTAGTAATTAATTTTGGTGACTTTTCAAGGTTTGTAAAAAATGAAAAAGAAATGAGAAAAGGAAATCTATGGGGACTACCTGGTAATATATTTCTATTCTCTTTTATAGCTTTGATGGTTACAGCTGGAACAGTTTCTGTATTTGGAGAGGCTATAACTAGCCCAACAGATATGGTTGCTCGTGTTGGTAATTTAGGACTAACAGTTATTGCAGCGTTTGCATTTTTTGCTGCTACAATTGGAATCAATATGGTGGCAAATTTTATTCCACCAGCATACGATTTAGCTAATTTAGCTCCTAGCAAAATTAACTTTAGAACAGGTGGATTAATTACATCAATAGTAGGTTTTGTTATTGGTGCGCTATGGGTTTCCTTTATAAGCAAAGTTGGAATGTTCCCATTTGTTAATACACT
>CAJQRW010000007.1 GCA_905612415.1 uncultured Pelagibacteraceae bacterium | reverse complement strand
AGAAATTACATACGGCTTAAGAAATTTTATAGGAAATGCAGTTAAATACAGCAATTCTATTGTAGAAATTAATTTAAAAAGCAACGATACAATTACAGAAGTAATAGTAAGTGACGATGGGCCCGGGTTTGCAGAGGATGTAAAAGATATACTAGGAGAACCTTATATACGCTCCAAGAATAAAGTTATCAGCCCAAAGTCTGGATTGGGACTTGGTACTTTCATTGGAAAAACACTTCTAGAGAGAATGAAAGCAAATGTCCAATTTACTACTTCAAACAAGTTAAATGGTGCCATGGTAATAATAAAGTGGCAAACAAAAGATTTACTTAATATTTAGATTTTTTATTAAATTTAAAAGAGTATGAAATTATTTTATATGCCAATTTTGCGACTAAAAAATTATATGAATCAAATCCTTTTATTGGAGATAATTCATTTATATCAGCTCCAACTATATTAGAATTTTTAGCTGCTAACTTAATTATTTTTAAAGTTTCATCCCATAAAAGACCACCCGGCTCAGGTGTTCCTGTTGCTGGCATTATACTAGAGTCTAGACCATCAACATCAAATGTTAAATATACAGTTTTATTTTTTATTAGTTTTATAAATTTATTATAATTCCAATTTATTTTATCTTTTGCCCAAAAAATATTAATTCTTGAAGAGCTTTTTTTCAAAAAAAGAATTTCATCTTTTGAAATATTTCTTATTCCAAAGGAAATAACAGATACATTTTTGTAGTCTAAACATCTTTTAATAGCTGAAGCATGTGAAAACTTTTCACCATTATAACTTTCTCTTAAATCAGCATGTGCATCAAAGTGTAATAAACATAAATTTTTATATTTTTTTGCGAACGGAGCAATGCAGCCGGGTGTGATAGAATGTTCTCCACCGAATGTCATAGGAAAAATTTTTTTATTTAAAATTTCCTCATTAATTTGAGACATTTTTTTTAAAGCTTTTTTGATATTTTTGTTAATTTTAAAAGGTTTTAAAGTTTTAATTCCAATTTTTTTATAAGGTTCACAATTTAATTCCTCATCGTATAACTCTACTTGATGTGAGGCTTTAATAATTTCTTTAGGGCCATTTCTAGTTCCTCCTCCATAGCTAACAGTTTTTTCAAGCCCAAAAGGAACAACTATTACTTTTTCTTTAAAACTAAACTTGTTGTCAATTCCAAGAAAACCATTTTTATTTGAAAAATATTTCAATTTTAATCCTAGTTTTTTACTAATTTTAATTAAATATTCTTGAGAAGTTTTTTCTAGCTCTCTTTTTCCATTCACCCTTATGATAGGCATCACTGGCAATTAAAGGTAATACACTAGTTGCTTCAGCAAAAACCATTTGTTCTTTTGTTATATCAACTTTACCCCAAGAACTTGCTTCTTTTAAAGTAGAGCTACTACATGCACCATCTCTAGAATCAGCAACTGTAATTTGTACCGCGTATTTATGCATCTCAACTTCTTTACCTAAAAGTTCTGCACAAATAACTGTATCTTGAACAAAGTTTTTTGGAACACCACCACCAATCATAAATAAACCAGACGATTTTGATTGTATTTTTATCTCAGTTAGTTCACGAAATTCCCTAACCGAGTCTATAGTTAAATGTTTTTTTGGGTTATTTTCTTGGTGAATAACCAAACCAAATCCCGCACTTGAATCTGTGAACGCTGGACAAAATATTGGAACATTGTTGTCGTAAGCTGTTTCAATTAAAGAATCTTTTTTCTTAGAATGTTTTTTTAAATATTTCCCCATTTCATGGATAAATTCCCTAGAGGTATAGCTTCTTGGTTCTAAGGTATCCGCAATTTCACATATTCTCTTATCGCACTCCTGTAACTCATTTTCATCAATGTATGTGTCATAAATTCTATCAATATAGTTTTTTCTTAATTCAGTATCATCTTGAAATTGTGAACCTTGATAATGTTTAAAACCTAAGGCTTCAAAAAAATCCATGTCCACTATGGACGCTCCGGTAGCAATAATAGCATCTACCATATTATATTTAACTAAATCTTTGTAAATATTCATACAGCCTGCAGCAGAAGTAGATCCAGCAAGTGTTAAAAAAATTGTACAATCTTTATCTTTAATCATTTCGTTAAAGATATTTGCAGCATTAGCTGTCTCCCTTGAAACAAAAGACATTTTTTCCATTGAAGAAATGATTTTTCTGGCATCAAATGATGTTACGTCAATATGTTCAACAGGATTTTTTAAAAAGGTCTTTTTGTTATGACCTAACTTCGGATTTTCTGGTTTATTCATTTAAGCAACAAGATAACTAGAAGCGTTGTCTTTTTCATACATAGACATAATAGGTTTATCATTCACTTCAAAGATTTTATCAGAATAAAAACCATTAAACTGTGTTCTAAAGGTTAATGCGTATGCTCCAAGCTGGCCAATCTCAATATAATCTCCTTCTTTTATATTTTTTGGCAAAACAAAAGGGCCTTTCATAAAATCTGCACTATCACATGTTGGTCCATATAAACTAAAAGAAGTTAACTTTTTGGAAGAAGCTCTCCCGTTAGGTATCATTCTTGTTGGAAGAATAAAATTCAGTACACCAGCATCAAATAAACTACCGTAAGTTCCATCATTAATATAAATTTTTTGTTTTTTTCTAAGCACAACTTTAACTATTGAAGATCCACTTTCAGCTACAAGTGATCTACCTGGCTCACATAATAATTCAGGCTTATTTTCTAATTTTAAATTATCAAAAGCTTTTTTAATTTCTTCTATATAATTTATAAGTGGTTGTGGATTTAAATCAGGGTAAATAGATGGAAAACCACCACCTACGTTTATAATATCTGGAACTATTTTTGTTTTTTTAATTATATTTCCTACTTCTCTGATGCCTTTAGCATACGAAATTGGATGCATACACTGCGAACCAACATGGAAACTTAACCCAACTTTTTTTGAATGAGCCTTGGCAAGTCTTAGTAACCCTAAAGCTTCACCAGGCAGTGCACCAAATTTTTGAGACAAATCAATTTCTGCATGTTCATTTGAAATAGAAACTCTTATATAAAGAGTTAAATCTTTAGCACCATTAGTTGCTTCAATAATTTTTTGAAGCTCGTCTTTTGTATCTAAAGCAAAATCACGAATATTATAATTAAAATAAGCTTCTTTAATATGCTCACGGCTTTTTACAGTATTCATGTAATACGCTCTTGCTTCTGGAAGTATTTTTTTAATAAGTTTAATTTCGTTAATTGAAGCTACATCAAATCTGTTGATTCCATTTTCAGCAATGCATTTGATTACTTTTTCAATTGGGTTAGTTTTTACAGCGTAAAGAATTTTCCCAGGAAAGTTATTTTTAAACCAACCACAAGCTGTTTTTATTGAATTAGGTCTTATGCAGTAAATTGGGTCTACTGGTCTAGTATTATTTACTAGCTCATCAACCGAATTAAATTTTTGCATCTCGTGTATCCCCTTTTTTTTACACAAAAAATTTATAAAAAAATTTATAAAAAAACTTCTTAAGTTTCGTATTTATAGAAATGACAAGTAATGTAAAGCATTAATTTAAAGCCTTGAAAATTTATTTTTTGAACTTATATCTAAGATGGAGTAGATTAAAAAATATAAAAATGAGAACAGAACAAGAAAAAATTAAAATTCAAAAAATCACTGATTTTGCTGATAAATCCTTGCTTATCGTCGATGATGACAATCCGTTAAGAGACAGATTGGCTCGAGCTATGGAAAAAAAAGGTTTTAAGGTTTACCAAGCTGAAAGCGTAAAGTCAGGGATGAATCAGGCACAAAATACACCTCCTGCGTTTGCAGTTGTTGACCTTCGTTTAAACGACGGAAATGGATTAGAAGTAGTCAAGGAAATCCAGAGACTTAAAAAGGATAGTAGAGTTGTAATGCTTACTGGATATGGAAATATACCAACGGCAGTTGCTGCAGTAAAGGCTGGGGCAATAGATTATATTCCAAAACCTGCGGATGCAGATGATGTAGAGAGAGCTCTTTTAGCTTCACCAGAATCACAAGCTAATCCACCAGAAAACCCTATGTCAGCCGATAGAGTAAAATGGGAACATATTCATAGAGTTTTTGAATTATGTAATAGAAATGTTTCAGAAACAGCCCGAAGATTAAAAATGCATAGAAGAACTTTACAAAGAATTCTTTCTAAAAAATCCCCTAGATAACTTTAATTTTTTTTTTGGTAAAATTGGTATCAAAAATAATAGTAATAATATTTTAAACATTTCAGCTAGCAGAAATGGTTCAACCCCTAATTTGAATAACGGTTTATCCCACCCAATCAATATTCCTAACCAAAATAAACCTAGAATATATATAAAACTTACTGAAAAAGTTAATTTAAAAAAAGTATTTAAGATTCCTTTATTGTACTTAAACAAACCAGAAAAATAAACTGCAGCTAAAAAACCAATTAAGTATCCCATGGTAGGACCAAAAAAGTATATTAATCCAATTCCTTTTTCTGGTGAGCTAGCAAATACTGGCAAGCCAATCATACCTTCAAGCAAATAAAGAGAAACAGTTGCCAATCCTAGTTTGTAACCATAAGTTATTCCTATCAATAAAATTACAAAGGTTTGCATTGTCATAGGAACTGGATAAAAAGGAATCTTTATCTTTGCTGATATTGTTATTAAAATAGTTCCTGTTATTGCAAGTAAAGCTAGCTTTATAATTCTTTCGATCTTTGTAATTTTATTTATTGCTTCCATATGTAATATAATACAATATTTATAGTTCAAATCTAGTTTTTTGTAAGGTCAATAAATACGTCCTCTAGATCACCTTCTTCCGTTGAAATATCATAAATTTCCATACCGGCATTTTTAACTTTACTTATTATCTCCTCGATTTTATGTTTTTTCCTTTCATAAGATGCCGTAATTTCATTATTTGAGTTATATGAAAATTTAATTCCATTTAAATTTTTAGGATCAATCTGATTAATTTTTTCAACTTTAAAAGTTATTTTTTTAGTTTTTATACTATCTAATAAATTTTTTGTTGTATCTAATTTAATTAAATTTCCCTTATCTATAATTGCAATTTTGTTACACATTTCTTCTGCTTCATTCATTAGATGTGTAGTCAATATTATTGTTACACCTTTTTTATTTAATGCTTTTACGTTACTCCATAAGTTTTGACGCAGTTGAACATCCACACCCGCTGTAGGTTCATCTAAAACTAAAATTGGTGGTCGATGAACCATAGCTTTGGCTATTAATAATCTTCTTTTCATGCCACCAGATAAACTTCTCGCGTAGGCGTTTGCCTGTTTTTCAAGAGAAACCATTTTTAAAATTGTATCAGTGATTCTATCTTTTTTTGATATTCCGTATAATCCAGCCTGTAATTCTAAAAGTTTTCTTGGACTAAAAAATGCATCTAGATTAACTTCTTGTGGCACTATTCCAATAGAAGATCTAACTTGTCTTGGATTTTTATCTAAGTCATAACCCCAAACATTAACGTGACCAGAGTTTTTTATTACTGTACCTGCAAGAATATTAAGAAAAGTGGTTTTCCCAGCACCGTTTGGACCAAGTAATCCAAAAATTTCACCTTCTTTCACCTCTAAGTTTAAATTATTTAATGCTATAGTTTCATTTTTAGAATTTTTTAAGTAAATTTTTGTTAATTTTTCTATTTTTAATGCATTTTTTTTATTCATGATAATTTAACTTTTATATATCCATAACAATAATTAAAATAGGTTAATATTAATCCATGAAATCATTAAAAAAAACTGACCATTTTTACCTTATCGATGGTTCAGGATATATTTTTCGAGCATATTATGCTCTACCACCACTTTCTAGAAAAAGTGATGGTTTGCCAACTGGAGCCGTAAGTGGGTTTTGTTCTATGTTATTTAAACTTTTAGAGGATTCAAGATCCGATGACTCAATACATAAACCAACTCATTTTGCTGTAATATTTGACTCGGCACGAAAAAATTTTAGAAATGAAATTTATAGTGATTATAAAGCTAATAGATCTGCGGCGCCAGATGATTTGGTCCCTCAATTTGAATATATAAGAAAATCAGTAAAAGCATTTAATTTACCTTCAATAGAATTAATTAATTATGAAGCTGATGATTTAATAGCAACCTATTCAAAACAGATTATTGAAGCCGGAGCTAAGGTTACCGTTATTTCTTCAGACAAAGATTTAATGCAATTAGTTTCAGACAGAGTCAGATTGTATGATCCAATGAAAAGTAAAGTTTTAGGAGAAAAAGATGTTATTGAAAAATTTGGAGTAAAACCCAATCAAGTTATTGATGTACAGTCATTGGCGGGAGATTCTGCGGACAATGTTCCAGGTGTTCCAGGTATAGGTATAAAAACTGCATCTGAATTAATTAATAAGTATAAAACTCTAGATACTTTATTAAAAAAAGCTGATGAGATTCCACAAAACAAAAGAAGAGAAACTTTACTAGCCAATAAAGATAAAGCTCTTTTAAGCAGAAAATTAGTTACCCTTAAAAATGATGTACCTGTCAAAGATGACTTAAATAGTTTTATTTTAAAAGAAGTCAAAAAGGAAAATCTTTACAACTTTTTAAGAGAAATGGAGTTTAATAGATTATTGAGTCGAGCAATAAGCTTCTACGGGGAAACAAAATTAGATAATAATATAGAATTAAAAAATTTAAAAATTCAATCAACTAAAATTAATACAAAAAAATACGAAAGTATTACTGATGAAAATCAATTAAATAGTTGGATAAAAATTTTGAATGAGCAATCAGTTATTTCAGTTGATACAGAAACTTCTTCTTTAAGTATACTAGAGGCTAATCTGGTTGGTGTTTCATTTAGCTATGCACCAAATAAAGCTTGCTACATTCCGTTAGCTCACAAAAACATCAAAGGTTTAAAAAAAGAACTTGTAATAAAAAAAATAAAACCAATATTAGAAGATCCAAGTATAAAAAAAGTTGGTCAAAATATTAAATTTGACTTTAACATTCTTAAAAAAAATGGAATTTTGATTAATTCTATTGAAGATACAATGTTAATATCATACGCATTAGATGCTGGAACCAATAGACATAATTTAGATACCCTGTCTGAAATTCATTTAAATCATAAAACTATTTCTTATAAAGATTTAGTTGGTAGTGGAAAAAATAAATTAAGCTTTTCTGATATAGAAATAGATAAAGCAACAGAATATGCAGCAGAAGATGCAGACGTAACATTAAGACTTTATAACCATCTTAAAGACAGACTTGATAAAGAAAAATTAAATAATATTTACGAATCTTTTGAAAAACCTATGGTGCAAATACTTTCAACATTAGAACTTAATGGTATTAAAGTTAATAATATTTATTTAAAAAAACTATCAAAAAATTTCGAAGAAAAAATAAAAAAAATGGAAAAGGAAATATATAAAATAGCTGGCAAAGAATTTAATATTGCTTCACCGAAGCAACTTGGTGAAATAATTTATAATGAACTTAAAATTGCAAAATTAAAGAAAACAAAAAAAGGAAGTCTAGCAACTAATGCTAATGTGCTCGAAGATCTTGCTCATACAGGACATAAATTTCCAAAACTAATAATTGCATGGAGACAAATTTCAAAACTTAAAAATACTTATTCTGATGCTCTGCAACAGCATATAAACAAAAACACAAAAAGGGTTCACACATCTTTTTTATTAGCAGCTACAAATACTGGAAGATTGGCTTCCAGCAACCCTAATTTACAAAATATTCCAATTAAATCTGAAGAAGGAAGAGAAATTAGAAAAGCTTTTATTGCAGAAAAAAAAAACATTTTAATTTCTGCTGACTACAATCAAATAGAAATGAGAATTTTAGCTGATATGGCTGATGTAAAAGAATTAAAAAAAGCCTTTAAGAACAAAGAAGATATTCATAGTTTAACTGCAAGCCAGGTATTCAATGTTCCAATCAACAAAGTAAATGAAGATCTAAGAAGAAAAGCAAAAACAATTAATTTTGGTATTATTTATGGAATTACTCAATATGGGTTAGCTAAACAAATTTCAGTAACTAATCAAGAAGCCTTAGACTTTATAAATTCTTATTTTAAAAAATTTCCTGAAATAAAAGAGTATATGCAATCAACAATCAAGGCCTGTAGAAAACAAGGATATGTTAGTAACATTTTTGGAAGAAGAATTCATCTAAAAGGAATAAATGATAAAAATTTTAGCGTTAGAAGCTTCCAAGAAAGAGCAGCTATTAATGCGCCAATACAAGGTTCAGCAGCTGATATTATTAGATTAGCGATGATTAAGATTAATAAATTAATAGAAGAAAAAAATAAATTTGAAACAAAAATGTTGTTGCAAATACATGATGAACTTATATTCGAATGCTTAGAGAAAAATAAAGAGTCAATTAAAAAAACTATAAAAGAAATAATGATATCTATTTCCAGCTCAGAATACCATATGTTTTCAGTTCCTTTAGAAGTTAATGTAAACTCGGGATATAATTGGGATGAAGCACATTAATTAATCTAACACTTGCCCAATTTGTGACAATTTAGTATTTTTATATAAGAGGTATTTTTATATATGACGCACACGATTGCATTAGTAGATGATGACAGAAACATACTTACCAGTATAAGCATGGCGTTAGAAAATGAAGGCTTCAAAGTTCAAACATATATAGATGCAGAAAATGCATTAGTTGGAATTAGTAGAAATCCACCTGACCTAGCTGTTATTGATATTAAAATGCCTAGAATGGATGGAGAAGAACTTCTGAAAAGATTGAGAAAAAAAACTACAATTCCTATATTGTTTTTAACATCTAAAGATGATGAGGTTGATGAATTGTTGGGATTAAAACTTGGAGCAGACGATTTTATTAGAAAATCTGGAGGTTTTTCAATTAAAGTCCTTATTGAAAGAATTAGAGTACAATTAAGAAAAAAAATAACTAACATCGATGATTCTAAAAATCTTATTAAACATGGAAAACTTATATTGGACTCGTCACAACTTGAGTGTGAGTGGAATGGTAAACCATTACCAGAAAAGTTAACAACAACAGAATTTATAATTGTAAAAGAGCTTGCAAAAAGACCAGGAATAATAAAAGAGAGAGCTCAGTTAATGGATATAGCATATAAAGACAATAATGATATTGAAGACAGAACTATAGACAGCCATGTAAAGAGAATAAGAAAAAAATTTAAAAA
>CAJQRW010000006.1 GCA_905612415.1 uncultured Pelagibacteraceae bacterium | reverse complement strand
AGTAATTTTTAGGGGTATAAATACTGAATATTATCACCCTCAAAAAGTTTTGCCTATAAAATTAGATAAGTTTTCAAAACAACATAATATAGATAGAAATAAATTTATAATTTTGTTGCCAGGTAGATTGACAGCTTGGAAGGGTCAAAAAGTATTTATAGAAGCTCTAAAAATTCTTCATGAAAAAACTGACATCCCTCCATTTGAAGCAATTATTCTTGGTAGCGACCAAGGTAGAACCGTTTATAAGAAAAAACTTATTGGTTTAGTTCAACAATATAGATTAAGTAAAGTAATTAAATTTATTGATCATTGTGAAGAAATGCCAATAGCGTATGGAGTTGCAAATTTAGTTTGCTCTTGTTCCATAGAACCAGAAGCTTTTGGAAGAATTTCTGTAGAAGCGCAATCAATGGAAATACCTATTGTTGCTAGCAATATAGGAGGATCAAAAGAAACTATTGTAGAGAATGAAACTGGCTATTTATATAAAAATAATGATCCACTCGATTTAGTTAATGCAATCACTGTAGTAATGCAAAAAAACTATAATTCATTGAAATCTGTTGGTATTAAAGGTCGAAAAAATGTGTTAAAAAAATTTGATGTTGATAAAATGTGTCAGTCTACTTTTGCTGAATATAATAAATTGATAGAATCGTCTTAACGAATGCCAGATATTAAACTGTCAGATGGTAAAAAAATTCCATTTTCAAAAACAATTGATGGTTTTGAAATAGCAAAAATAATAAGTAAATCTTTAGCAAAAGATGCTTGCGTTATGAGCGTCAACGGAGAACTTAAAGATCTCAGTTTTGTAATTAATAACGATGTAGAAGTAAAAATTATTACTTCAAAAGATAAAGAAGGATTAGATGTTATAAGACATGACGCTGCACATATATTAGCAATGGCAGTCCAAGAGTTATTTAAAGGAACTCAAGTAACAATTGGACCTGTTATAGAAAATGGATTCTATTATGATTTTGCCAGAAAAGAACCTTTTACAGACGAGGATCTTAAAAAAATAGAAAAAAAAATGGTAGAAATTGTAGATCGTAATGATTTAACAAAAAGGGAAGTTTGGAAAAGAGATGAAGCTATAAAACACTTTAAAAAAATAGGTGAAAATTATAAAGCAGAAATAATTAAAGATATTCCAAAGGAGGAGGAAATTTCTATTTATTATCATGGAGAATGGCATGATTTATGTAAGGGACCCCATCTTTCTTCTACAGGAAAAGTTGGGAAAGCTTTTAAACTTTTAAAAGTTTCAGGAGCTTATTGGAGAGGGGACTCAAGCAACGAGATGTTGCAAAGAATTTATGGAACATGCTGGTCTAACAAAGGAGATTTAGAAAAATATATTTTAAGATTAGAAGAAGCTGAAAAAAGAGATCATAGAAAACTTGGCAAAGAAATGGATTTATTTCATTTTCGCGAAGAAAGTCCTGGTGCAGTTTTTTGGCACCATAAGGGATGGTCGCTATTCCAAATGCTTATTAACTACATGAGGTTAAAGCAGAGAAATGCTGGGTATAAAGAAATTAATACACCAGAAATATTAGATAAAACATTATGGGAAAAATCAGGACATTGGGAAAAGTTTGGAGAACACATGTATACTTCTAAAACCCCTGATCAAAAAGTTTTTGCTATTAAACCAATGAATTGTCCGGGGTGTATACAAGTATTTAATCAAGGTCTTAAAAGTTATAGGGATCTTCCTCTAAAATTATCAGAGTTTGGGAAAGTTCATAGATATGAACCCTCAGGAGCATTACATGGCTTGATGAGAGTTAGAGCTTTTACACAAGACGACGCTCATATTTTTTGTACTGAAGAACAGATTACAGAAGAATGTTTAATTGTTACTAATTTAATATTAGAAATCTATAAAGATTTAGGCTTTGAAAATGTTTTACTAAAGTATTCAGATAGACCAGAGATAAGAGTTGGTGACGATAAAGTTTGGGACAAATCTGAGTCAGCATTACTAGAAGCAGTAAAAAAATCAAAATTAAAATATGAAATTAATAAAGGTGAAGGTGCATTTTATGGACCTAAAATAGAATTTGTTTTAAGAGATGCTATTGGTAGAGATTGGCAATGTGGAACTTTACAGGTAGACTTAAACCTTCCTTCACGACTTGGCGCTTCATATGTTGCAAGTGATGGATCAAAAAAAATTCCAGTAATGCTTCATAGAGCTCTCTTTGGTTCGCTTGAAAGATTTATTGGTATTTTGATTGAACATTACGCAGGAAAGTTACCATTATGGCTAGCTCCACTGCAGATTGTTGTTCTTCCTATAGCCTCAGAATTTGATGATTATGCAAAAAAGATATTTCAACAATGTATAAAAGCAGGTATAAATACTGAAGTGGATTTAAAAAATCAAAAAATAAATTATAAAATAAGAGAGCACTCGTTATCTAAGGTGCCATTATTATTTATTTGTGGACAAAAAGAACTTAGTAACAATAGTGTTACAATAAGAAAATTAGGATCAGAAAAACAAGAAACACTTCCTCTTGTTGAGGCAATAGAAAATATATCTAACATGAACAAACTTCCAATTAATTAAGTGGCATTTCAAAAACAAAATTATTTTCAAAGAAGGACAAAACCTAGGGGTCCCAAATCAAACGACAGGATCAGAGCGCCACAAGTTCAAGTTATAGGCAGTGATGGAAAAAACCTTGGTACGCTAAATACACAAGAAG
>CAJQRW010000005.1 GCA_905612415.1 uncultured Pelagibacteraceae bacterium | reverse complement strand
ATTATAGAAACTCCAATAACAGCAAATTTTAAAGAAGGTTTAACAGCATTAGAATACTTTAATTCAACACATGGAGCAAGAAAAGGACTAGCAGACACTGCTTTAAAAACTGCTAATTCAGGATATTTAACAAGACGACTCTGTGATGTAGCTCAAGACATATCAATAACATCAAATTTTTGTGGGGCTAAGTCTAAAGATTCAATTACACTAACTGAAATAATTGATGGCGGTAATATTATAGTAAGTTTATCTGATCGTGTTTTGGGTAGATCTGCCGCTGAAGATATTAAGCACCCTATTACAGGGGAAGTTTTAATTAAAAAAAGAGAGCTCATAAATGAAGAATTGTGTGAAGACTTAGACACAGCTGGAGTTAAAACAGTTCGTGTTTTTTCTGTAATGACCTGCACATCTAAAAAAGGTGTTTGCGCAACTTGCTATGGTCGTGATCTTTCAAGAGGTAAACTAGTTACAATAGGTGAAGCGATTGGAATGATAGCTGCGCAGTCAATTGGTGAGCCTGGAACTCAGCTTACAATGAGAACTTTCCATGTTGGTGGAACAGCTCAAATTAAAGAAGAATCACAAGCTATTGCTCATTCATCAGGAAAAATTAATATTATTAATAAAAATATTATTGAAGATTCTAAAAAAAATAAAATTATAATGGGTAGAAATACCCAAATAAATATAGATGACGAAAATGGACAACAATTAGCAGTTTATAAAGTTCCTTATGGAGCAAAACTTTATTGTGATAATGACGAAATTGTAAAAAAGGGAATGAAAATTTGTGAATGGGATCCTTATACATTACCAGTTATTGCTGAAAAAAGTGGTGTGGCTAGTTATATGGATCTTGTTGATGGAGTTTCACTAGCAGAAATTGCAGATGACGCAACTGGAATAACATCTAAATCAGTTTTAGACTGGAGATCTCAATCTAAAAATGCTGAGTTGAAACCGAGAATTACTTTAAGAGATGAAAAAGGAAATGTAATTAAAAAAGCTGATGATAATGAAGCAAGATATTATTTAGTTCCAGATTCTATTCTTTCTGTAGGTGATGGGCAAAAAGTATCAGCAGGAGATGTTCTAGCTAGATTACCTAAAGCAACTTCAAAAACAAAAGATATAACTGGAGGTCTACCTAGAGTAGCTAATTTATTTGAAGCAAGAAAGCCAAAAGATAGTGCAATAATTGCAGAGAATGATGGAACAATTCAATTTGGTAAAGAACTTAGAGGTAAACAAAAAGTTTCCATTATCAAAGATGACGAGACATCATCATCATATTTAATACCTAAAGGTAAACATATAAATTTTAATGAAGGAGAAAAAATTAAAAAAGGTGAATATTTATTAGATGGCAGTCCGGCACCACATGATATTTTGAGAATTTTAGGTGTTCCAGCATTAACAGAATATTATGTGCATGAAGTTCAAGAAGTTTATCGTTTACAAGGTGTAGTTATTAATGACAAACATATTGAGACCATCTTAAGACAAATGCTTAAAAAAGTTGAAGTTAAAAATCCGGGTGATTCAAAGTACTTGTCAGGCGAACTTGTCGACAAAATTGACTTAGATATTATTAATGATGATTTAAAAAAAGAAGGAAAAAAACCTGCTGCAGCAGAAAGAATATTGCTAGGTATTACTAAAGCCTCTTTACAGACAAATTCATTTATATCAGCAGCTTCATTCCAAGAAACTACACGAGTGCTTACAGATGCTGCTATAAGAGGAAAAGTTGATAAACTTGAAGGTTTAAAAGAAAATGTCATTGTTGGACGCTTAATACCAGCAGGAACAGGATATACAAAAATTAAATGGCAAAAAACCGCTGAAGAAAGAGACGCAATTTTTTCTGAAAAAATGTCGACAGAATCTGCTAATAAAACAAGAAAAGAAGAGGCTGAAAAACTCATTCCATCATCTTAAAACACTTAATTTCCTAGTTATTCAGTTGACTTTCAACTTTTCAATTAGTAGTTTAGCGCAATTTTGATAGTTAGAAGTAAGGTGGTATTAACCTTAAACACTAGCTTATAAGTTTGAATAAGTTGATACTTTTTTTACTTCCCTATCATAATAAAATATAATTATGCCAACTATTAACCAGTTGATAAAAAGATCTAGAATTAAACAAAAGCTAAGAAGTAAAGTTCCAGCTCTAGAACGTTCTCCACAAAAACGTGGAGTTTGTACAAAAGTATACACAACTACTCCAAAAAAACCTAACTCAGCTTTGAGAAAAGTTGCACGAGTAAGACTTTCTAATGGACAAGAAGTTACTTGTTATATTCCTGGGGAAGGTCATAATTTACAAGAACATTCTGTAGTTTTAATAAGAGGTGGTCGTGTAAAAGATCTACCTGGAGTTCGTTATCATATTTTAAGAGGAAATTTAGATACACAGGGAGTTTCAGCCAGAAAACAACAAAGATCAAAATACGGAGCAAAAAAACCAAAATAATTAATATTTATGTCTAGAAAAAATCAAGCTCCCAAAAGAATTTTTTATCCTGATCCAAAATATGGATCACTAGTTCTTGCTAAATTTATTAATTTTGTAATGTACGATGGAAAAAAAACCTCTTCTGAGAAAATTATTTATGAAGCTTTAGATAAAGTTAAAGCTAAAACTAAAGAAGACCCAATTAAAGTTTTTAACGATGCGATAAGTAAAATTAGGCCAAATCTAGAAGTTAGATCTAGAAGAGTTGGTGGAGCAACTTACCAAGTTCCTCAAGAAGTTAAGACTAACAGGTCACAAACACTTGCTTTAAGGTGGTTGCTCGAAGCTACTAGAAAAAGAAAAAACAAAACCATGTCTGATAAATTATTTAACGAACTAATGGATGCTTCTCAAAACAAAGGTGCTGCTATAAAGAAAAGAGAAGATACACATAAAATGGCTGAGTCAAATAAAGCATTTGCTCATTATAGGTGGTAATTATGGCTAGATCTCATAATTTAGAAAAGTATAGAAATATTGGTATCATGGCACATATAGATGCTGGTAAAACTACTACCACAGAAAGAATTTTATATTACACAGGCAAAAGTCACAAAATTGGCGAAGTACATGATGGAGCCGCTACTATGGATTGGATGGAACAAGAACAAGAAAGAGGAATAACCATAACTTCAACCGCAACAACATGTTTTTGGAGAGAGAATAGAATCAATATTATTGATACTCCGGGTCATGTCGATTTTACTATTGAAGTTGAGAGATCACTAAAAGTGTTGGATGGTGCTGTCTGTGTTTTTGATGGAGTTGCTGGAGTAGAACCACAATCAGAAACTGTTTGGAGACAAGCAGATAAGTATAAAGTTCCACGAATTTGTTTTGTAAATAAGCTTGATAGAACTGGTGCAGATTTTTTTAATTGTGTTGAAATGATTAAAGATAGACTTGGAGCCAAACCTTTAGTAACGCAAATTCCAGTTGGATTAGAAGCTGAGTTAAAAGGTATTGTAGATCTTATCAAAATGAAAGCTGCTATATGGAAAGATGAAAAATTAGGTGCTGAATTTGAATATGTAGAGATACCAGACGATTTAAAAGACCAAGCTAAAAAATACAGAAAAGAATTAGTAGAAACAGCTGTGGAACAAGATGACAAATTAATGGAAAATTATTTAAGTGGTAAAGAAATTTCAGAAGAAGATTTAATATCTTGTATTCGAAAAGGATGTATTAATTTTGATTTTGTTCCAGTTTTAACTGGATCTGCTTTTAAAAACAAAGGAGTTCAACCATTATTAGATGCAGTTGTAGATTTTTTACCTAGTCCTATTGATATTGGCTCAATAAATGGAACTAAACCTGATTCAAAAGATGAAGTAACAAGAAAATTTGATGATAATGAGCCTTTTTCTGCTTTAGCCTTTAAAGTAGCGACAGACCCGTTTGTCGGAACATTAACTTTTATTAGAGTTTATTCAGGTACATTAAAAACAGCTACTGGAGTGTATAATACCTCAAAAGATAAAGAAGAACGAGTTGGTAGAATGTTGTTAATGCACGCTAATAGTAGAGAGGATGTTAAAGAAGCAAATACTGGAGACATTGTTGCTTTAGCTGGATTAAAACATACCATCACTGGTCACACTTTATGTGATGAAAACAATCCTATAGTTTTGGAGCCAATGGAGTTTCCTGATCCTGTTATAGAAATAGCCGTTGAACCAAAAACCAAAGCTGACCAAGAAAAAATGGGCGAAGCTTTAGGTAGATTAGCTAGAGAAGATCCTTCATTTAGAGTTACTTCTGACGAAGAGTCAGGTCAAACTATTATAAAAGGTATGGGTGAATTACATTTAGACATCATTGTAGATAGAATGAAGAGAGAGTTTAAAGTTGAAGCTAATATAGGCGCTCCTCAAGTAGCTTATAGAGAAACAATATTAAAAGCTGCTACCGTTACATATATACATAAAAAACAAAGTGGAGGTGCAGGACAGTTTGCAAAAGTTGAATTAACTGTTGAACCTCTTGAACCAGGCAAAGGCAGGGAAATTGAAAACAAAATTAAAGGTGGAGCTATACCAAAAGAGTTTATTCCTGGAGTTGAAAAAGGAGTCGAAAGCGTTGCTGACAGCGGTATTCTTGCAGGGTTTCCATTAATTGATTACAAAGTTACAATATTAGACGGTCTGCACCATGATGTAGATTCTAGTGTATTAGCCTTTGAGATTGCATCTAGGTATTGTTTTAGAGAAGCTTGTACTAAGGCATCTTTAAAACTTTTAGAACCAGTTATGAGAGTTGAGGTCATTACCCCTGAGGATTATATGGGTGATGTTATTGGCGATTTAAATAGTAGACGTGGACAAGTATCAACAACTGATAAACGTGGTAACGCAACAGTTATAAGTGCAATGGTCCCTTTAGCAAATATGTTTGGTTATATTAACAATTTAAGATCTATGTCACAAGGCAGAGCCCAATATTCAATGTTTTTTGATCATTATGATAAAGTTCCACAAAATGTTCAAGACGAAGTAACCAAAAAACTAGCATAAAATTATGGATAAACAAAATATAAGAATACATTTGAGAGCGTACGACAACAAAATTTTGGATTTGTCTACTATTGAAATTGTTAATACGGCTAAAAGAACTGGTGCACAAGTACGAGGGCCGATACCTCTTCCTACGAAAAAAGAAATATTCACTGTTTTAAGATCACCTCATATTGATAAAAAGAGTAGAGAACAGTTTGAAACAAGAACACATAAAAGAATGATTGATATTTTGGATCCAACACCACAAACCGTAGAAGCATTAATGAAGCTGGATTTAGCTTCAGGTGTAGATATAGAAATTAAATTATAGAAAAATTATTATGAGCATTGGTTTAATAGCAAAAAAATTAGGAATGACCAGAGAATTTTTTGATTCTGGTCTTTCTGTTCCTGTAACAGTGCTGTCTATAGAAAAAGGTAGAATATTGGATATTATTACTAAAGAAAAAAGAGGATATAATGCTGTAAGAGTAGGATTTGGTAAAATTAAATCATCAAAACTTACTAATCAAATGAAGGGTGTGTTTTCCAAAAAAAATACGGAACCCAAAAAAATTTTAAAAGAATTTAGAGTAGATAATGTAAATGATTATAAAGAAGGTAATGAAGTCGGGTTAGAATTATTTAAGGATCAAAAATTTGTTGATATAACTTCAAAAACTATAGGTAAAGGTTTTGCTGGAGTTATGAAAAGACACAATTTTGCTGGCCTTAGAGCATCTCATGGTGTTTCAGTTTCTCACAGATCTCATGGTTCAACTGGCCAAAATCA
>CAJQRW010000004.1 GCA_905612415.1 uncultured Pelagibacteraceae bacterium | reverse complement strand
GATAAAAAGAAAAATATTTCTTTATCATTATTGAGATTAACAATTTGTTTTATGCAAGGCAAAGAATGCATAGTGTCCCCTATAGCATCATTTTTTAGTACAACAATTTTTTTCACTTTATTTACTTGTTATAAAAAAGTTTTTTATTTCTTTTACAACTTTTTTTATTTCATTAATTGATATATTTGGATGAATTGGTAAACTGATACATTCTCTTGCCCATTTTTCTGAATTTTCTAGTTTAACTTTCTTAATTTTTCTTTCAAAAGCTTTAAGCTTATTCAAGCTGTAAGGGTAATGCATTATACAAGATATCTTTTTTGAAGATAAATATTTTAATAATTTGTCCCTCATTTCAGTCCGTATAATATATAAATGTCGTGAGGAACCTTCATCTGTTTTAGTTAATTTAATTTCTTTAATTTTACATAATTCTTTATCATAATAGTTTGCGACTTTTCTTCTTCTGTTATTTAATGCAAGTATCGATTTTAATTTATAATTTAATATTACAGCTTGAATAGTATCCAACCTACTGTTCATACCTAAAAGGAAATGTTCGTACTTTTTAATTGAACCAAGATTACGTAAGGCTCTTAACTTGTTATATATCGATCTACTATTAGTTGTAACTAACCCCCCATCTCCATAAGCTCCTAAATTTTTAGCTGGATAAAAACTATAGCATGAAGATAAAGCTATATTCGTTTGGTTTTTCTTGCCTTTTCTAAAAGCGAAATGAGACTGTGCGCTGTCCTCAATTATATTTATTTTTTTACCAACAACTTTTCTAAGTTTACCCAAATCAACTTTTTGACCATATAAGTTAACAGGAATTATTACTTTAGTTTTTTTTGTAATTTTTTCTTTTACCTTATCAATAGAAATCAATCCAGTATCAGGATCAATATCAGCTAGGACCAATTTGTTGTTATTTAAAATAACTGAAAGACCAGTAGATATATACGTCATCCCAGGTACAATTACTTCATCATCTTTTTTAAGATTTAAACACATCAAAGACAAAATTAAAGCATCAGTACCGCTACCACAACCAACAGCAAATTTGACTTTTGAAAGTTTAGCAAAGTTTTTTTCAAAAACTGAAACTTCATTACCTAGAATAAAATTTTTTTTATTGATGACTTTATTAACTTCAGATTTAATAAATTTATTTTCTTTTAGTGTGAGAGGATTTACTTCGGAGAAATTAATTATTTTGTTCATTTTATAATAGTTTAAAATTATTCCCAATTAGGTTTATACTTAGTTTTTCTCAACAATGATTTTTCAACTATATATTCTGCAACATTTGTTTCATTGAATAATTTAAAGTATTTTTTTTGTCCATTTTTTGCAATCCTTTTTCTTTCTTTGCTATTTATTTTGTAATGATTAAGTTTATATAATAAATCCACTTCATTATTAAAAAAAATAATTTCATTTTTTGTAAAAAAATCATTGAATTGTTTTTTGTCATCCATAAAAGTCAAAAGACCATTACCCATTAACGAAGCAATTCTGTTGCTAGAAGAATACTTTTTAGGCTTTCCTCTATTCAAATTTAGTGCCATTGGTGCATTAGATATGGTTTTATAAAAATTTTCAGCCCAAACAGGTAAACGATTATTATAACCATATATATCAAATTTTAAGCTTTTATTAAGTTTTAATACTTTATCGATTATTGTTTCTCTCTCGTCAGATTTTCCGACTTTTAAATTTCCTCTATTAACACCATGACTCATTGCAAAAAAAACATCGTGTGTAAAATATTTATTATCATAAATATTTAACTTTTCAATATTTCTATCAGCTGGAGTTGGCAAAAAATGATATTTAATTTTTTTATTCTTATTTAAAATATCATCCGGATGAGTTGATACAAAAAAATTATGTATATGTTTAAAATTAATTTCTAAATTTCTTAAATTTTTTTGATAATCCGGTCCATCAGGAGAGATATTGTCTTCATACCATTGAGATATGATAATATTTTTATTATACTTTTTAATAGATTTAAAAGTTTCGTTAGTAATTGTATTTACATGTCCGAGTAATATTAAATCAGGGTTATAGAACAATGTTTTTTTTAATATTAATTCATTTAGTAAATTAGAATTTTTAATATTAGTTATACCACTGCCATAACTTAGAATATCTCTATCACTTAATCCTTCTACATCATGGCCAAGTCTAATAAGCCCGTTCTCAATTTTCTTTCCTGTTGAAATAAAGTAGATTCTGCTACCCATTTTTTCTGCTCGATTATATATATGAAAAATCTTTAATTTTTTATTTTTATTGATAAAAAACTTCTTTTGTGGATATAAAATATTATCTCTATCTTTATCAATAATTTTAGTATTATTAATGATTAAATGTAATGGATTTTTAAATGAATCGATTTGGAGTCTTTTAATTAATTTTTTGTTGTTTATTAAATTTTGAATTTCTGCAAAAACCTCATTAGCTTCTACTTTTTTCAACAAAATTGGTGAATTTATAGTTTCTTGCAGCCCACCTCTATTTGATATAATAACGGCATTACCTCTTGACCCAGCTTCCATTGGAGACCTTCCGAAAGGCTCTTCCCACTCTGATGGCGCTACAGTTATTGATGATTTAGAGTAATACTTAAGAACATCTTCATAAGGAACCCAACCTAGGTACTTTAGTCGTTTATGTTTATAATTATATTTTTCTCTTGGCTCATCACCAAGTATGACTACGTGCCAAGATTTATATTTATCAAGTATTTTAATTGCTGCTTGCGCAAAAACAGGAAAACCTTTTGATCTATTTAATTTACCAGAAAATACGATTAATTTTTTTTTATGTGGAAATTTTGAAATTGAATTTATGCTCGGATAAATAACTTTATAATTGTTGTGATAGTTTTGTTCTATACCTGTAAAGAATTTTTCTTGCACCCACTTACTAACAAAATAAATCTGAGAGCAAATCTTTAATAAGTTCTCCCTCTCATCAATAGAGATAGAACCTTTAAGATTAAGAGGATCGTTATGAATTATTAAAATAAAATTAATTTTATCAAAATTCCTATAAAGTTGTGTAATATAATTTGGTCTATTATGAACTTCAATAATTGATGGCTTGTAAATTAAAATATTTTTTTTAAATTTTTTAATATAAATA
>CAJQRW010000003.1 GCA_905612415.1 uncultured Pelagibacteraceae bacterium | reverse complement strand
AAAAAATCCTATGTATACATCTTTAACCGTATTATTGTTTGGTTTTTTTAGTTTTTCAATTTTCTTAAAAAAGCCATTTAAATTGTTATTATTTAATTTTATTTTTTCAGAAAAATCAGTAAATAGATTATATCCACCTTTTACTTTATATATTATTAGTGGTTTATTAGAGTTATAAAGTTTTTCTAAATATATATTTTTTTTCACTTTTGCCTCGTAATAATTTTGTATTGGCCACTTTAAATTGTGGCAAGTCTGGGTAACGGTTTTTCATCTATTGGTAAATGCACTAAAGTTGCAAAAAAAGAAAGCACAATAGATAAATACCAAGCGTAATCAAATGATCCATATAGGTCATAAAAATATCCTCCTAAATAAGCGCCTAAAAACGATCCTATTTGATGACTAAAAAATACCAATCCATATAAGGTAGCTAAATATTTTGTACCAAAAATTTGTGAAATAATTCCATTTGTTGGCGGAATGGTTGCTAGCCAAAGAAATCCGTAAAGCACTCCAAAACCTATTGCTACATAAGTTGATGTAGGAAGAATTAAAAACAAAATTAGTACAATTCCGCGAGCAAAATATAAAATACTCAATAATATTTTTTTACTATACTTTCCTGATAAGTATCCAAAAGTTAGTGTGCCAAAAACATTAAAAAGACCTATTAAAGATAAAATTGCAGCGGCAGTCCATATTTCAAAGCCACGTTCTTGTATGTAACTAGGTATGTGTGCTGAAACTAAAGTTATGTTAAAACCACAAACAAAGAAACCAAATGTTAAAAGTATAAAACCTTTATGATTAAATGCTTCTTTTAGAGCTTCTGTAAGGGTTTGATTATCTACTATAGTACTTTCATTTATATTCTTTTCTTTCTTAACTTCGCGTAGAAAGATTGCAGCAATAGCTCCAAATAAAACTAGATACAAATATGTGTTTAGTGTTTTTTCCCATCCAAAAGCAGATAAAGCAAATTTTGTATATATTGGAGAAAAAAAATAACCAATTGATGCCATGGCTACCACAATTCCTATAGCCATTCCTCTAGTTTTATTTGGGAAGTGTTTTGCAACCGCAGCAATCTGAACACTTATTGCTGTGCCACCTAAACCAATTCCAATTAATAAACCTAAATTAATTTGAAAAAATATTCCTGTATTTGGCCCTGAATAAAGCAAATAAATTCCTAATGCTACAAAAAAAGATGCAACTATTGTAACTTTTGCACTTCCAATTTTGTCTGCTAACGCACCAAAGATTGGAGCGAACATACCCCACATCAACATTTGTATACCTATTGCCAAACCAAACTCTGTAATTGTAGACTCTAAGTCTGTTACAAAAAAATCTGTAAACAATCCAAAGACCATACGGAGTCCCATAAATACTGCAACTATTAAGCAAGCAGAAATAAGTGTAATGAGAGCTGCTTTATTTGGAAAAAATTTTTCTTTAATCATTTTATAAATTTTAAAGAACTTCTTAAATCATTTATTAGATCTTTAGGATCCTCAAGACCAATATGTAAACGAACTAAGTGTTCGTTTTTTTCAAATTTAAAAAAACGTCTTGTTCCTAATTCAACTGGATCTGTATAAACAATAAGACTTTCAAACCCTCCCCAACTATAACCAATTCCAAAAAGTTCTAAAGAATCCACAAATTTATATACAGAGTTTTTACTTTTGCTTTTTATAATTAAGCTCAATAACCCTGATGCTCCTGAATAATATTTTTTCCATAATTTAAATTCCTTTGAGGCGGTTTTGTAAGGATATAATATTTTTGATATTTTTTTCTGATTTTTTAAAAAATTAATAACTTTTTTTGTACTTTCTTGATGTTTATCCATTCTTATATCCAAAGTTCTTAAGCCCCTGATAATTAAATAAGCATCATCTGGTGATAAACGATAACCTGATACATGATTATACCACCAAACTTTCTTATAAACTTTTTTATTAACAGCTACAGTTCCGCCCATAACATCACTATGCCCTGAATAATATTTAGTTGCAGATGTAATTGACATATCAAAACCTAATTTTAAAGGTTTAAAAAAATATGGTGTAGCCCAAGTATTATCAATCGCAGTATAAATATTTTTACTTTTAGCAAGAGAAACTACTTTGCCAAGATCTTGCATTTCAAAAGTATTACTGCCAGGGTTTTCAACATAAATTAATTTAGTTTTTTTAGAAATTTTATTTTTTAAATCGTCAAAACTGTTAGGGTTGTACCAAGTAGCTTTCACATTAAATTCTTTAAGTAAATCGTCTACAAGTTTTTGAGTTGGTCTATAAACTCCGTCTGAAATTACAATTTCATCTCCAGGTCTACAGATGCTCATTACAGCTAACGCAACGGCACTAAAACCTGTTGGTGTTAAAAAAACTTGATATGCTTCTTCCAGTCCCCTAAGTAACTTCTGTAGTGCAAGATTTGTTTGAGTTCCTTGCCTTCCATAGTCCCAATGCTCAACTTCCTTATTTTTAGCTATGTTTTTTTGATGTTTTCGCAACTCTTGCATCGTTTTAAATAGGATTGTAGAAGCTCGAACTACAGGAGGATTGACCGATCGTGTTGAATAACCCTTTGCTGCTGTTTTTAAGTACGTTTTAATTGATTTAGTCATAAATTTATTTGATAACAAAATTGGAGAATGCTATATCCACCGAATAAGGTCAATTAATTTTATTATAAAAAAAAGGAGTGCAACTGTAATGGGTTACCCAAAAAAACACAGAGGAAGACGTAAATTGGGCTCAAAAAAAAGAAGAGCACGTAAAAGAAATAAAAGAAAATAAATTTACTGTGAACGAATACAAAAAAATCAGGAAAATAAGCATTTGTATATTTTTAATTCCTGTAATCTCTCTTAACTTATGTTTATTTGTTGCAACAAATTACCTTCTTTTTGAAGATACAATTTTTGTAGTTGATCAACTAGGAAGAAGTGGTTTTACAATACCTTATATCGATGGAGGTGTATCAATAAGTCGTACTGCAAGAACTTACCCTACGTACCTTATCTTTAAACCAGCTATGATAGTAACTGCCATCCTGTTAATAAATTACTGGATCATAAACAATAGAGTGGCACAAAAAATAAGCGGAACTTATAATAAAAATTATCTTTTCTTATTTTTTGGTTACGCTTCAGCAATATTTTTAATTGCACACACAATTTTTCTTGGTATTAAATTTGATTATGACCTATACAAATTTTTTAGAAGATTTGTTCTTGTAGGTTTTATTTTATTTGAAATTATTGCTCAATCTCTTTTAGTTTTTTTCCTTTTTAAAAGAAAAAATAAAATTCAGAAACTTGTTAATAAAAATATACTTTTTTTAAAAATAGCCTTAGTTTTTATCTTGTCTATTGTTGCAATAGGATCGATTCCTATTTTAATAGATTCTGGAAATACACACTTTAAACATGCCTTAGAATGGAATTACTTTATGGGAGTAGTTACTTTTTATTTTTTAACCTTCTTGTTTTGGAAGAAAAATTAAAACTGAGGTCCACACACCCGGAGGTGTATGAACAAAAGTTTTGGCTCGTCGTTGTAGTCGCTACCGCCGAACCCGCCACTCCACTTGTTTAGCGCTGCTTAGTGAAGTTTTCTGCCCGATAAGCTTGGACCTTGCGGTTTTTCCTTACCTGGCCAGTTAAGAGTTGCCTCTTAAGTCAACTATTATTAAATCATAATTTTAAAAAAAACTAAATCACTATTTGGTTGTTTTTTTTTGTGGATATAAAGCTGTTAATTATGGGGATAAATATTTTGCAACTGTACTTGTTATCCATCCTCCACCTAAAACTTTATCCCCAAACTCTTTTTTTGAATAAAATACACAAGCTTGTCCCGGTGATATTCCTATCTCGTTTTCATTTAAATTTACTTCTGCTTTATTATTTTTTATTTTAATTTTAGCTTTAATCAACTTTCCTGTTGAACGAACTTTAATAAAAATATTGTCCATATCATTTTTAATATTGCCTAAAATATTTAAATCTTTTAAATAAATTGTTTTAATAGCTAAAGCTTCCTTTTTTCCTACCACCACTTCATTTTCTTTAGCATTAATGTTTAATACATAAAGTGGTTCAGGTTGTGGAATTCTAATACCCTTTCTTTGGCCTATGGTAAAATTAATTATTCCATCATGTTTTCCAATTATGTCACCTTTAGTATCCAAAATATTTCCTTTTTTAAAAGATTTTGATTTGTATTTTTTAATTACCGAAGCATAATTGCCATTAGGCACAAAACATATATCCTGACTATCTGGCTTGTCAGCTACATTTAAATTAAGTTTAGAAGCAATTTGTCTTGTTTCGTTTTTTTTTAAAATACCCAGCGGAAACCTCAAATAGTTTAATTGTTCTTGAGTAGTGCTAAAAAGAAAATAGCTTTGATCTCTATTTAAATCTACAGCTCTATACATCTCAGCATCCTTGCTGTTTTTTATTCTATTTACATAATGTCCTGTTACTAAAGCTTCAGCTCCCAAATCCTTAGCATAATCATATAAATCTCTAAATTTTACAGTTTGATTGCATTGAATGCAGGGTATTGGCGTTTCACCAGCCATGTAACTATTTACAAAACTATCTATAACATCGGATCTAAATTTTTTTTGATAATATAAAATTTTATGATCGATATTTAATTGATTTGAAACCCTCTTGGCGTCTAAAATATCTTGACCAGAGCAACATTGTCTACTTTCTTTTGTTGTTTTTGCATCGTCATAAAGTTTTAGAGTAATACCAAGGACATTATATCCTTCTTTTTTCATCAATCCTGCCACAGTAGACGAATCCACTCCGCCAGACATAGCGACCACAACCTTTGTGTCTTTAGGTCTTTTTAAAAAACCCAGTGAATTTTCTTTTTTTGGTAAAATACTCATAAATAATATATTTATTTTATTATATAAAATGATATTTTTCTACAAATGTTTTTAAATTATGAGCCTGGAGATTTTGTGATTAACCCCAAAAGTAAAGGTTGGGGAACAGGACAAATTCAATCAATAATTAAAAACAAAACTACAGCTAATTTTGAAAATGTTGGAAAAAAAGTTATAAATAATGAAGAAATTATTTTAGAAAGAATTAATAAAGTTGAATAATTTAAACCAAAAAAACATTGCTGAAGACCTTCTAGAAACTTTTTTAAGTGCTGGCAAAATTGCAAAAGAAATTAGTGAAAGAGGAGTAAAAATTACTATTAAATCTGATAACTCTCCAGTTACAGATGGAGATTTGGAGGTAGATAAAATTTTAAAAAAAAAAATAAAGAAACTAACTCCAAATGTGCCAATTATTTCTGAAGAAACTGTTAATTTAAGTCTTAAAATTAAAAAGGAAAATGATAACTTTTGGTTAATTGATCCAATAGATGGAACCAGGGATTATATAAAAAAAAAAGAAGAATACACATTAAACGCAGCATTAATAATTAATTTTAAACCTGCTATAGGTATTATTTACGCTCCTGCTAAAGAAAGATTATTTTATTCATATGGTCACGATCTTGCTTATGAGATTAACAAAGGAAAAAAAATAATATTAAATGGTAAAAAAAGAAATGAAAATGAAATTATAGGTTTAGAAAATTCAGGACCTACACCGAGAGAAGTTATCAAAATCTACAAAGACTATAAAGTGACATTAAAAAACAAAATGTCTAGCTCGCTAAAATTTTGTATTTTGGCCGCAGGAGAAGCTGATATTTATGCTGCAAATGCTAGAGCTTATGAGTGGGATATTGCTGCAGGTCACGCTATTTTAGAACATGCAGGTGGTTCAATAACAACACATGATGGAAAAGAATTTTTATATGGTAAAGATAATTACAAAAACTTATCTATTGTTGCTTTAAGATCTAACAATATGAAAAAATAACTTCAACCCAAAGTTGTCTAATAGTGTCATTTTTTTCCTTTTCTTTTTAATAAAAAAATGTAGAATTTTTCTTTTAAAGGATTCTATGTTAAAAAAAATATTGCTGTTTGCAACACTAGGAGTAACCTTGTCTGGATGTTTTATGGCTCCTATGGCTTTAATCGGCCCAGCCACATCAGGTTGGACATCAGCTTCGATAATTCAATCGGGATTAGGATCTGGAGCTAGTTACATAGTGGAAAAAAGCACAGGCAAATCAATTTCGGAGCATGCTTTCGCTGCTATAAATAAAGAAACTACTGAAATATTACGACAGTCGTACTTGCCCGAATATAAGGCAAAAGACAGATCAAGACATTCAAAAAAAAAAATTAGAAACTAAGATCTTAGCAACTCAATATTTGCAACTAATCTAAAAAAATTAATATAGAAATGCTGAAAACAGTATTAATTATAATTTTATCAGTAACTATATTTGGTATTGCTTTTTTTATCATAGTTAAACGTGCATTAAAAAAACAATTAAATTATTATTTAAGGAAAGAAAAAAAAAATAACTCAAATCATTTTACAAAATTTTGTGAATTCTTCTTTAGGTATATCTAAAACTTTTTTTGAAAGGTCGTAACTAAAACCGGATCTGGCTAATATAGAAATATCTTTTTTATAAAATAAACTTCTATTGCCTTCTTCTCGCACCGCGCCTATTCTTCTTCTTTTACAAAGCTTTATTGCAGAAAAAAAATCTGGATCTGCTTCGTTTTCTTTAATCTTAGAAATACTTGCCTTAATATATTTTTCTTCAATTCCTTTTTTAATTAAATTATAACGGATTTTATTTAAAGAATATCCTTTTCTTAAAAAAGCCTTAGATTTTGCTTCTGAATAATATTCGTCACTTAAAAGCTTTTGATCTTCGAGAGTTTTAATTATAGCATCAATTAAGTCAAATATTTCCTTTTTGCTCGTTATATTTTGTTTTTTTTTAATAACTTTTTTAAATAAAAATATTCTTAACTGTTGTTTTGAAGGACTATATTTTTCTAAGTATGAATAAGCGTACTCCCTAATTGCGCCAATCGACGCTTCAAGATCTTTCTTATTTTTTATAGGATTCATTATATTTATATACTATATTATAATTTTAAATTTATATGCTAGATCAATTTACTGACTATTTAACTTTTGAGAATATATACTTTTGGTCTAATTTAGGCTTAATTCCTTTTTGGGTAATGTTGATTATTATTCCAAGATCAAACTTTACTCAATTTTTTCTTAATTCAATAGTTTTACCTCTTCTTCTGTCTGGTGCGTATATTTTTATACTTAAGCAATCTATTTTTCTCGGAGATTCATTTATAGAACTATTCGCGTTATACTCTAGCTTGGATGATTTATATACTTTGTTTGCCACAGAAAGTTTTTTATTAATTTTTTGGATTCATTTTTTGGCTATAAATATTTTTTTGGGATCATGGATAGCAAGAGATGGGATAAAATATAATATCCCACGTTGGTTAGTGTTTTTTCCATTAATTTTAGTTTATTTAACCGGACCTTTAGGATTAGTGTTTCACTGGTTAATAAGATTATTTTATGCAAAAAAAATAGCATTTCACGATTAATAATAAAATGAAAAAACAAAATTCTCATCTTAAAAAAAGTTTTTTTAAAAAAATATTTATTAAAATATGTAGGTTGCTTGGGTTTGAAATAGTAGACCAAAGCAATTTTTACATGCCTACACAAAATAAACTTCTTAATGATAATTTAAGTATTCAAGGCGTTAAGTCAATTAATCTTCCATTAGGTGAGGTTAAGATAACACGTAAAGTTAATGCTCTGACAATAATTTTTAGATCCTGTACAAATGTTCATATGTTGACACAAAATAAAAAAAGATTATTTGACCAAAAAAAATCTGAATATACTTTTCGTTCTCTAAATTCTATTATTGTGTCATCAAAGAAAGCAAAAAAAAAATTTCCTAAAATTAAACTTAATATTATCGTAATTGATCATAACTCAAAAATTGAAGATATTAAGCAGATAAAAGAACAATTAAATAAGTCAAGTTTAGAAAATTCTTTTATTTCACTAAATGTAAATGAATTCTCAGATAATATTAAAAAAATAAATGCTAAAAACGAAAGTGTAACTGTTAATCAAATTTCTAATATGGCAAATATTAATAAATCCTTAATAATTGCTAAAGACCAGTGTAATGACTTAATTTATTTTGTTGAAGATGATTATATTCATAATGATGATGCTATTAGTGAAATGATTTTTTCATATGAACGCATATCCTCACAATTAAATAATGAGTTAATACTTTGTCCAACTGACTATCCTTATTTATATACAAAATTAGATTCTACTAATATTTTTTTGGGATCAAATATTCATTGGAGGAAAATAGATGAAAGTTTGTGCACATTTTTAACTAGTAAATTTATATTAGACAAGTATTGGGAGGAGTTTGTTGCTATGTGTAAATATGAACATTACCCATTTGAACAACCTTTACACAACATATATAAAGTTGAATGTTGTTTATCACCATTGCCTTCATTAGCAATCCATCTCACAAATATAAATTCTATTTTTGGACTTTCGCCTAACGTTGATTGGAAAAAAGTCTGGGATAAAAACGAAGATTATTAATTAATAAAAAACAGCCTTTATTTTATGTAAACAAAGGCTGTTTTTTAGAATATTACTTATTAAACATTTCTTTTAGTGCTTTTGCTGGTAAAAATTTAACTTTTTGAGAAGCAGCAATTTGTATCTGCTCACCAGTTCTTGGGTTTCTTCCTACTCTAGCTTTTCTTTTTGCCACTTTGTAAGTACCAAAACCAGCAATTTTAACCTGCTCATCACCTTTTAAACAGCTCAAAATTATCTCGGTAATTCCATCAAAAGTACGCTCTGCATCAGCTTTGCTAAGATTCATTGAAGCTGATATTTTTCCAACTAGTTGTTTTTTGTTCATTTTAGCCCCTTTTTTGTGCTTATTTTTTACTCTTCTCATATATGCGAGTAAAATCAACACTTTTTTTAGTGTTTTATAAAGATATCAACACTATATGTAGTTTAATCGAAAAAAATGTTGATTTTACTCGCTTTTTAAAGAAATAAATTAAAAGAATTCTTTAATTAAAACAACCCTAAATCCTTTAAATCATTAAAAGTTACAAAAAACATCAATGAAAATAACAAAAATAAACCGATTCGAAAAAAACCTTCTTGCACTTTTTGACTTAGTGGTTTCCCTATAATTTTTTCAACAAAATAAAACATTAAATGTCCTCCATCAAGCATTGGAATGGGGAACAAATTTATTAATCCAAGACTTATAGATATATATGCCATAATACTAAAGAAAGGGATTAAACCATGTTCTGCTACCTGTCCTGTTATTTTAGCTATTTTAATTGGTCCTCCCAACTGAGAAGAATCTCCAGATCCGGTAACTAATTTTCCAATATATTTTAACGATGTTGAAACAACAAACCAAACTTCTTTTGTTGCATAAATAATTGCTTTACTAGGTCCAAGTGATTCTTTTTGAAAATTATTGTTTAAAGGAGATAGTTTAATACCTACAATTCTTTTTTTTACTGAATTACCAAGTGAGTCTTTGCCGTTTACTAAATTTGGTTTTATAATAAGTGAGATTTGCTGATCATTTCTAAGTAATAAAAATTCAATTTTTTCTGATGTAGAAGTGTTGATAAAAGTAGAAACTTGCAAAATACTTTCAACTTTGTTGTTATCTATAGATATTATTTTATCATTTTTTTTAACTCCAGCCATGAATGCTGGGCTATCTTTTTGAACTTCATTGATAATAGCAGGAGTAATATCTTTTCCATTAATTAAATTAATAAAGGTAAAAATAACAATTGCTAAAACAAAATTAGCTAATGGACCTGCTGCAACAATTATTGATCTTTGATATAATGGTTTTAGTATAAATAATTTTTTTCTATCTTTTTCATTATAATTATTAATTACTTTCTGTTGTTCTGCTTCGCTAAAAACATTTCTGTCACCAAAAAATTTTACATACCCTCCTAACGGTAACAAACATATTTTCCAACGTGTGCCAGATTTATCATCCCACCCAAAAATTTCTTTTCCAAAGCCTATTGAAAAATCTGTAATTCCGACACCAAACTTTTTAGCAAAGTAATAATGACCATATTCATGAATAAAGACAATAATCGTAATTAAAATAAGAAATGGTACTACAAAATTCATTAACCCCATGGTCCTTTCATAATTTTATTTTTTTTTAATTTTTTTTTTTTATTAAGTAATAGTATCAAAAACATACCGGAGACAAAACCACCAATATGAGCTGCGTAAGCTACTCCTCCACCGCTTGATATAAATTGAAGTATAAACCAAAAACCTAGAACATATAGAGCTCTTATTTTAATTAGCTGACTAAAAAAACCAAAAGGTATTAAAACTAGAACTCTCGCATTTGGGTAATTAATTAAATAAGCGCCTAATACTCCACCAATAGCGCCACTAGCTCCTATCATTGGAATTTGTGAATTGACGTCCATAAAGACTTGCGTCATAGCTGCGCCAATACCTGCCAGAAGATAAAAAATTAAAAATTTTACAGGTCCAAGACCATCTTCAATATTGTCAGCAAAAATCCACATATAAAGCATATTTCCAATTAAATGCATAAATCCACCATGCATAAACATAGATGTAAAAATAGTTATATATCCGGGCACAACATAGAGATTTGCAGGTAATTGATTGTGACCCATTAATACAGAAGGAATTAATCCATAAGAGTAAAAAAGCTCTCCTGTTTTATATGTTTGAGATCCTATCTGCAGTAAAAAAAATAAAATACACAACCCAATTATTAAATAAGTTATTATTGGTTTGTTTAATGTTGGATTATCGTCTTTTAAAGGAATCATAGCTCATTATAACAATTGCTGGCACAACTGTAGCTACTAAAAAAGACAAAAATAGTAGTGATTGTGAAATAAAACCAGAGAACGCTCCGATTGGGAAAATTTTTCCAACTAATAGACTTTTTGAAAAATCAGGAGATGGAAATAAAAGAAAACCACCTATTAAACCAAGAATTATTGATAAGTATGCAGTTTTTTCATTTAATTTTTTATTATAAAAACTATAAAAAACTGTTAATACAAAAGCACAACAAAACAAATCAGCTAACAAAAATAAATATAAAACACTAAAACCTTTTGAGGCAACAATAAAAGCTACAAAAGATAATGCTATAATAAAATACTTAGAAAACTTTAAATAATCTGTTTTGTTATTTAAATTTAATACATTTTTTGCATCCACGATTACTAGACTTGATATTGCATTAATCAAGGTATCAACAGTACTTATAGTTAATGAAAGTCCTAAAATTATTATGACCACAGAAAAAAGTTCATTTTGATCTTTTAGTAGTAAAGAAAAAAAACCTAAATCAGGTATAACTTTTGGATCAACTGATACAGCCACTAAACCGGTAAATCCCATAAATAAAACAATTGGAATAATTATAATAAAAGAAACTATTAAACTTTTTTTTAAGATTTGATTATTTTTTGCAGCATAAACTCTTTGCCAATTACCTTGATGAAAAAGATTGGTTGCAGCAACAGCTATGAAAAAAGTTAATCCAGAAGTATAATTTGGAATATAGCTACTACTTAACAAATGAGGACTTTCTTTTTTAATAAAAGCAAAAGAAAACTGTTCGCCAACAAATATATTTAGATAAATGAATGAAATTAATAGTAAAACTAAAATTATTGCAGATTGAATAGTGTCTGTAAAAATTGAAGCTCTTAATCCTCCGTAAAGAGTATAAGTCAATGTGCACAATAAAACTATTAAAGCTGTAATCCATAATTGTGTTCCAGAAATATAATTAATCAGGATTGCAACCGCAGTTACTTCTGCACAAAAAAATACAAACATATAGAATATGCACATCAGTAAAATTAGCTTAAATAAACTTTTTTTAAATCTTCTTTGCAGGAATTGAATTAAAGTTGATCCTTGAGGAAATTCACTTCTTATTTTTTTTCCTAAAAAAATTAAAAAAATCATGGGAAAAGCTGTTCCCAAAGCATAACCTATAACTGAACCAATTCCGCCCCACGATGCGGCGGAAGCTGGACCAAATAAAATCCAAGCACCAAGCGCCGAAGCAACTAAACTTGTTGATAGTGAAAAAAAACCTACACTTCTATTTGCTGTTAAATAATTATTAAGACCTTTATATTTTTTTGAATACGCTAATCCTATAAACATAAAAATTAAACTTATTAAAATAATTAATGTTAGGGATGTTGATTGATTTAAAAAATTAATCTTATTCATTAGCTCCCTTTCTGAATTACCGGACAGGTTATTAGGGTATAATCTCAGTCTGTTAAGACACCCCTGGTAGTATTATTGCTATTATATAAAAAAAATATTTAAAAGCAAACTATATGATCAATATTTATAGGTCTTTTGATTCCAAACTTTTCATCTACCTCATGTTGGTGAATATGATGCGAATGAACAAAAACTGGTATTAATAAATTACTAAAAGTTTTAAGTGTATAAATAAAATTAGTACCTCTAAACTTTCTATCAACCACTTCTAGTTTTAAATTACTTTTATCATCATGTTCCAAATCTTCAGGTTGTAATAAAAGTTGTACATGAGAACCTTTTGGATAACGCTTTATAAAATTACCTTTTATGGTTCCCAAATCTTCATTTTCTAAACTATTTTCACCAGTTACTTTAGCCGGAATTAAAATACCTCTGTTCAAAAAATTTACTACTTCTACTGAATTTGGAAAATGATAAACATTATAAGGATCATCGTACTGTCTTAGTTGACTATTTAAAATAATTCCGCACTTAGACCCTAAATAAAAGGCTTCATAAGAATCATGTGTAACGATAATTGTAGTAATCTTTAATTCACTTAAAATTTTCTTTAATTTTACCTGAATTTCTTCTTTAAAGCTTTGATCTACATTAGATAGGGGTTCATCCAGTAACAGTAAATCTGGTTTAGAAAGTAAAGATCTTGCAAGTGATGCTCTTTGGGCTTCTCCAGAGCTAATTTCATGAGGAAATTTATTTACAATATGATCTAGATGAAGAAACTTTACCACCTCTTCAATGCTTAAATTCTTTTTTTTTTTCTCATTTCTTGCTGCACCAAACTCAATATTTTGAATTACATTATAATGTGGAAACAAACAATTGTCCTGGAAAGAAAGTGAAATATTTCTTTTTTCAGGCTCAATATGAATATCTTTAGAAGATATAATTTTATTTTTTAAAACAATTTTCCCTGCTTGAATTTTTTCAAGACCAGCAATAGTACGTAGAATTGTTGTTTTTCCAATTCCAGATGGGCCCAGTAGACAAATAACATCTCCTTCATTTTCAATATTTAATGAAACATTGCTAACTTTATTCTTATCGCTGGCAGCAAATGTAACATTGTTAATTTCTAAAAAGTTTTCTGACATAATAATTAATCCTTAATAATATACTTAGATGTGACCAAAATAAAGACACTTGAAGTAAGAATAAGAAACAAAGATGGCGCAGCGGCAGCTTCTAATAAATCTTGAGAGGCAAAAATATATGCAGTAGTTGCAAAAGTTTCAAAATTAAATGGTCTCATGATAAGAGTAATAGGTAATTCTTTTATAATTTCAATTGCAATTAATATACTAATTAACAAAATTGAATTTTTTAAATATGGCAAATGTATCTTAAAAAAAGTTTTAAATTTTGAATAACCAAGTAAATAAGAACTTTCATCTATAGAATAATTTATTTTTAAATATCCGGATTTAATTCCATTACAAGCTAGTGAGTAAAATCTTATAAAATAAACACAAACCAGCCCTAATATTGAGCCAATAAAAATTGATTTTATAGAATTCATTTCAAAAGAACTTATTACTGTGTTGTCAAACCACGAAATAAAAGTAATAAATGCAACTGCAAGAATAATTCCAGGTATAGCATAACCAGAAACGGAGAATGTTGTTAAGTATTCAAGAAATTTACTTTTAGAAACTCTGTTTCCATAATTTGAAATAAAGGCTAAAAATATCAATATACAGCAGGATAAAAATACTAATAACATTGTATTCAAAAAAAGTTCTGTAACATTTAAATCAATAAAATGTTTTGGAAAAATTATTGTCCAGTAAAGCATTTGTAAGACTGGAAATAAAAAACTTATAAAAAATACCACAAAACAAAACGAAAAAGCTAATAAAGACTTTTTACCTCTCAAAAGTACTAATGATTTTGATTTAAAACCCCCTTTAGGAGGAGAATGATATTGCGCTTTTTTTCTAGAAAAATTTTCAAGCACAAATAAACCTAAAATAAAAATAAGTAAATAAAATGCAAGTCTGTTAGCTAAAGTAAGGTCATCAAATGAAATCCAGGCATTGTATATTCCTGTAGTTAAAGTTGATAAGCCAAAAAAAGATACAGAACCGAAATCTGAAAGAGTCTCCATAGCAACTAAAGAAAGTCCAGCGACAATTGCGGGTCTGGCTGATGGTAAAATTATTTTAAAAAATGACTTTCTCTTTGAAAATCCAAGATTTTTTCCTAATTCAATTAAGTTTTGAGATTGATAATGAAACGACGCTCTAGTCAAAACATAAACATAACCAAACAAAGAAAAAGAAATGGAGATAATAGCTCCTAACATGCCATCAAATTTAGGAATAAACGAATTATAATCTCCATCTCCAAAAATATTTTTTAATATTGAAAAAGCTGTACCAAAATTCTCAAAAAATGCGGTTAGAGAGTAAGCATATATATAAGCAGGTATAGCAAAAGACAAGATCAGAGCCCATTTAAAAAAATTCACTCCAGGAAATTTATAAAATGAAACTACATAAGCACACCCTACTCCAATAAAAAATGTTAAAATTAAAACTCCTAGTAAAAGAAAAATTGAATTGAAAATATATTCATAAAGAAATGTATTTTTAAGAATTGCTGAGTAGTTGCTCGTTGTTTCAAAAAAGCTAGTAAAAACAGTTACTATTGGTATGGCTACAATTATAGATATAAGAAAAGAACTTAAATACCATATATTTATTTTTTTATAATTTATCATTCAATTTCTCTAATATAAATGTGCCTACTAAACTACTTAAAGGAATAGATAACAGGCACAATTTTGTTAAACTATCAATTAAGAGGAAAAACTTTTATAAGCTCTTTCATTTCATTATTACTAACAGTCGATAGTTCTCTCCCATTTACTTTATTGCTAACTTTTTTACATACGTCCATGCAGGGATTGCACAGTTTTGCAGATTTGTTATAGTTAACATAAAATAAATCTTTAATTTTTTTTCTTAATAATACCATAAATTATTTCCATACCGTTTATATCTTTTTTCACTTTTAATATTACTCTTTGTTTAATTTTTTTTATTTTTAATTTATTATTTTCCCCTTTGCTGTTAGACGTCAGTAAAGGAGTTTTGCTTAAATATTCTAGATTTAATAAACTTTTTTTATTTAATCTGAACATGCTTGCTTATTATTTCCACTTAGCTGCTAACATTACTTCTAATGCATCAGCTTGTTTTTTTCCATATGATGAAACTTTAGTTTTAAAATCTTGCTTAAAACCCAATCCCATTTGAGCTACAAGATCGTGAGGCTCAACACCTTCTATCATTGGATATTCAAAAGTATTATTAACTATATGTTCTTGCGCTTCTTTTGTTACAAGAAATTCAAGAAGTTTAATCGCATTAGCTTTGTTAGGTGCATGTTTTAATATTCCACCACCGCTAATGTTCATGTGAGTTCCTCTTCCATCTTGATTTGGAAAGAATGGTTTAATTTTCTTAGCTGCTACTTTTTGCTCTTCTCCTTTTTGTCCAGATAACATTAATGCTAAGTAATATGTATTAGCTACTGCTAAATCTGCCTCACCAGCTGCGACAGCTAAAATTTGAGCTCTATCATTTCCCTTAGAGTCTCTTGCCATGTTAGCTACTATACCTTTTGCCCATTCTGCTGTTGCTTTTTTTCCATTATTTTTAATTAAAGAAGCAACAAGTGATTGGTTATAAACATTATTTGATTGTCTTATTACAACTTTACCTTTCCATTTTGGGTCAGCAAGATTTTCATAGGTCATACCTTGGAGATCGCTAGCACTTACTCTTTCTGGTGAATAATAAATTATTCTTGCTCTCTTAGCTATTCCAGTCCAATAAGCAGTTCTAAAGTTTGAAGGTACAGCTTTTTTTATAGCTGCTGAACTAGCTCCTTTTTGGAACATTCCTTTTGCTTGAAATGCGCCTAATCTACCAGCGTCTGCAGTAATATAAAGATCAGCTTTTGAATCTTTGCCTTCTTCAGATATTCTTTTTTGAAGCGCTTTATCTTTTCCAGATACTACGTTTACTATAATTCCAGTCTTTGCAGTAAATTTTTCATAAAGTTGAACATCTGAATCGTAGTGTCTTGCGCTAAAAACATTGATTTCGTTAGCAAACGAAACACCTGCTAAAGTAAATAAAGCTGTTAGAGTTAAAATTATCTTTTTCATATTTCCTTTATTATTATTATTTAAAAAACTTTATATAATGATAATAATTATCATTTGCAATGATAATGATTATCAGTATCACTATGTCGCAGTTTATACAACTAAAAATTGTATAGTTGTCTGGGCTGGGTATGTATATGATTAGTTGTAAAGGATGACTATGGCAGACGAAAAAACATCAACACTTTTATCAGATGTCTCAATCGAAGGAGAGGTTATCGAAAAAGATAAAATTATAATAGATGCAAAAATAAATGGTGATGTGAAAGCTCAAGAAATTATCACTCATTCAAAATCAAATATTACTGGAAATATCAAATCAAAATCTGCTTCATTGGGTGGAAAACTTACTGGAAATATAAATTCAGATAAAATAATTATTAAGAAAACTGCTAATATTGAGGGTGTTTTAAATCAAAAAACCTTATCAATCCAAGAAGGTGCTCAACTAAAAATTAAAGCTGAAACTTCGAAGTAAACGTTAAAACTCCCATTTTTTAATTTTGCTATATAAAAAGTTTCTAAAAGCAATCACTCTTGCTGTATTTTTAAGAGACTGAGGATATACAAAATGAGCTTCCGTTTTAGGTCCTTCAATTTTTGGCATAACTCTTATAATATTTGGTATAGATACAGTTATATAGTCAGGTAGAGCAGCCAGACCGACCCCACTTTGAACCGCAAGAAGTAATCCGTAAACACTATTCACTTTCATAATTGGTTTCCTTTTTTTATCATCCTTGGTTCCTATTTTTAAAGCCCAATCAGGGTTAAAAACTGGGGACGGGGTTCCTCTTCCATAAGAAATAAATTTATGCTTATTTAAATCACTTAAATTTTTAGGATGACCATATTCCTCAAGGTATTTTGCAGACCCATAAATATGGTAATTGATATCAATAAGTTTTTTTTGTATATGATTTAATTGTTTTGGTCTCCGCATCCATATTCCAATATCAGCTTGTCTAGTGCTAAGATCCAGCTCTTTGTCATCAAAAATTAATTCAATTTCAATTTCTGGATTAAGTTTCATAAACTCTTGAATTCTAGGTGTAAGCCACGTTGTTCCAAAACTAACTACAGTAGTAACTGTAAGTTTTCCACTTGGTTTATTTTTTTTATCTATTAGAGTTGATTCAACATCCATTAATTTAGAAATTACTTCATGTGCAGTTTTAAAAAGATATTCTCCATTTTCTGTTAAAGATAATCCTCTTGCGTGCCTTTCAAATAATTGTGTCTTTAGCTCTTTCTCTAAAGATTGGATCTGTCTGCTAATTGCTGATTGACTTATGTTAAGAATGTAAGTGGCTTTAGTAAAATTTCCAGCTTCAGCAACTGCATGAAATATTTTAAGCTTATCCCAGTCCATATTATTTATTCAAATCTACTAAAATTCTTCCTGAAGTTTTCCCTTTTAGCATTTCAGGAAAAACATTTAGCAGCTCTTCTAAACTAACAGTTTTTATATTTTTTTCTAAAAGTTTAAAGTCAACTAAGTCAGTTACTTGTGACCAAATAAATTCTCTTCTTTTTTGGCTAATCATAACAGAATCTATTCCCCATAGTTTTACACCTCGAATAATAAAAGGCATTACTGAAGTATTAAGTTTGAAACCACCTGCGTTTCCACACGCGGCAACTATTCCATTTGGTCTAGTTTGTGAAATTACATTTGACAAAACGTTGCCACCAACTGTATCAACAACACCATCCCATAAACTTTTTCCTAAAAGTTTTGATTCTCCTTCAAATTCTTTTCTCTCAATTACATTTTGGGCGCCTAATTTTTTTAAATATTCAGTTTTATCTTTCTTTCCAGTCATTGCTGTAACATTATAACCAAATTTAGACAGAATCATTACCGCTATACTTCCAACACCACCTGTTGCACCAGTTACCAATACATCTCTCACTTTTTCACCTAATAACAATTCTTCTCTAGCTTTAATAGCAAAAGCACATAGTAAAGAAGTAAAACCAGCAGTTCCGAGTATCATTGCATTTTTGTTTGATATTGTTTTAGGTTTTTTTATCAATAGTTCACTTTTTACTTTAACAATTTGTGAATAACCTCCTGGATATATTTCGCCAACTCTAAATCCAGTTAAAATTACTTCATCGCCAGGTTTAAAATTTAAATTCTTACTATCAATAATTTTTCCTGAAAAATCTATTCCAGGTATGTGAGGATATTCCTTAACTAATCTTGCGCCATTCTTCAAAATTAATGCATCTTTATAATTTAGGCCTGAATATTCAACTTTAACAAAAGTATCACCAGCTTTAAAAAAATCTTTATCTAGTGTCTTCACTTCTCTTGAAAAATTATCACCAGATAAATTTAGCACTAATGCTTTAAACTTTTCGTTCATTTTTAAGATTGTAAATATAAAATTTATTAATATTAGTCTTTATTAATATATCTTAAGTATCGATTTTGAAAACCCAAATCATCCTTGAATGTTCCAAGAAAATAATTTGTTATAGTTGTAGCATTTTCCTTTTTAATACCTCTATTTGTCATACATTGATGCGAGGCATCTATAGTAACAGCAACACCTCTGGGTTGCAAAACATCCATTATTGTTTTTGCAATCTGCATTGTTAAACGTTCTTGTGTTTGTAATCTTTTTGAAAAAACCTCAACTACTCTTGCGAGCTTACTTAAACCTACAACCTTACTTGAAGGTATGTAAGCAACGTGGGCCACACCCATAATTGGAGCCATATGATGTTCACAGTGACTTTGTAAACTAATATTTTTTTCAATAACCATATCGTCGTAACCATCAACTTCTGTAAATGTTTTTGTTAAATATTTATTTGGATCTTGTTTGTAACCCTGAAAATATTCTTTATACGCTTTTATCACTCTTTTTGGTGTTGAAAGTAAACCTTCTCTATTAGGGTCTTCTCCTAACCACTGAATAATTATTTTAATTGCTTCTTCAGCTTGTTGATCTGAGATTTCTTTTTCTTTATTTTTTGCTTGATTTTCGTCTTTTACTAATTTCATAATATTGATTTAATAATTATTCTAATATCTATATAATATAATTAATGTTTAAAAAAAGAGATAATATTAAAGAAGTGGAAGAAGGCAAGTTTTTAGAACCAAAATTTGACAAAAATGGCCTTATACCAGTAATAACAAGTGATTTTAAAACAGGCGACATCTTGATGCACGGGTATATGAATAATGAAGCTTTGAGAATAACAATAGAAACTAAAGAAGCTTATTATTGGAGCAGATCTAGGGAATGTATTTGGCACAAAGGTCAAACGAGTGGTTACGTCCAATTAGTAAAAGAAATTAGAATAGATGATGATCAAGATTCTATTTGGTTATCTGTAGATATAGGTAATGGAGCAAGCTGTCATGTTGGGTATCGTTCATGTTTTTACAGATCTATACCTTTAGGTAAAATAAATAATTTCGAAAAGCTTGAAATGGACTTTAAGGAAAAAAAAAAATTTTTTGACCCTAAAAAAATATATAAAGATGAACCAAACCCTACTAAATTATGATTGATAAAGAAGAATTACAAAAAAATGTTTTAGGCGAAAATCTAGAACCCTGCTCTAATAATCCCTTAACTGGATGGCTAAGAGATGGGTGTTGTAATACTGACGAAAATGATCGCGGCATACACACCGTTTGTGCAAAAGTTACAAATGAATTTTTAGAATGGTCTAAAGATGCAGGTAATGATTTAATCACACCGCATCCTGAATTTGATTTTCCAGGTTTAAAAGATGGAGATTCGTGGTGTGTTTGTGCAGCTACATACGCACAATCTATTGAGGCTGGTACAGCCTGCAAAATTTATTTAAAAAAAACTAATTATAAAACTTTAGAAATTGTATCTTTAGAAAAACTAAAAAAATACGCAATTGATCTTTCTTGATTTAATATTTATTACATATTTCCATATTTTGGTCCACCTCCGCCTTCCGGAGTAACCCACGTTATGTTTTGAGATGGTTCTTTTATATCGCATGCTTTACAATGTATGCAGTTTTGTGAGTTAATTACAAAATTAGGATTTAAATTATTTTTATCTCTTTGAACTTCGTAAACACCAACTGGACAATATCTTTGAGCCGGCTCATCATACTTTTCTAAAGTATAACTTATTGGTAAGTTAGAATCTTTTAATTGAAGATGTACTGGTTGATTTTCCCTATGATTAGTCCCTGTTAAATATACTGAACTTGTTTTGTCAAAACTAATCTTTCCATCAGGTTTTGGGTATTCAATTTTTTTAATTTGATCCAAAGATTTTAGTGTCTCATGATCAGCATGTTTATGCTTTAATGTAAAAGGCAGCTTTCCTCTAAATATTATTTGATCTAATCCGGTAAATAAAATTCCTAGCATTTTACCCCAACTAAAGCTTGGTTTAACATTCCTTGCTTCATATAATTCTTTGTATACCCAACTTTTTTTAAATTTTACCTCGTATATAGATAAATCTATTTTGTTTTTAATATTTTCAACAATCGTTTCCGCTGCAATAATTCCACTTTTCATAGCTGTATGTGACCCTTTAATTTTAGGCATGTTTAAAGTTCCAGCATCACAACCAACTAAAAGAGCTCCTGGCATGTACATTTTAGGTAAACTTTGAAATCCACCCTCAATTAAAGCCCTGGCTCCATAAGCTACTCTTTTGCTACCTTCTAACATTTTTTTTATTTTTTTATGAGTTTTAAATCTTTGAAATTCATCAAACGGTGAAAGATACGGATTTTTATAATCTAAACCAATAACATAACCAATATAAATTTGTTTATTTTCCGCATGATAAATAAAGCTTCCGCCGTACGTTGAGTTATCAAGAGGCCAGCCAACAGTATGCATAACTAATCCTTCTTCATGTTGATTGTCACTTACTTCCCATATTTCTTTAAAACCTATGCCATATTGTTGTGGATCTTTTCCTTTATCAAGATTGTATTTTTTAATAAGTTCTTTTCCTAAATGTCCTCTGCAACCTTCAGCAAAAACAGTGACCTTAGCATGCAATTCCATTCCTTGTTCGTAGCCTTCTTTTTTATTGCCATCTTTATCTAAACCCATATCTAAAGTAGCTACACCTTTAACAGATCCATCCTTTGCATAAATAATTTCACTTGCTGGAAAGCCAGGAAAAATTTCAACACCAAGTTTTTCAGCTTTTTCAGCTAGCCAACGACATAAATTGGCTAAGCTAATAATATAATTTTTATGATTTTTTTGTACAGATGGTAAAAGCCATGTAGGCCAACTTAAAGATTTATTTTTTCCTAAAAATAAAAATCTTTCTTTATTAACTTTTACTTTGACTGGAGCTCCATCTTTTTTCCAATCAGGCAATAGTTCATCAAGCGCTTTGGTTTCAAAAACATTCCCACTTAAAATATGAGAACCTACTTCTGCTCCTTTTTCTAAAATGCAAATATTTAAGTTTGAATCTAACTGTTTTAATTTTATTGCTGTTGATAGACCAGCAGGTCCAGCACCAACAATAATAACATCATATTCCATTATTTCTCTAGGCATATGAATAACTATATCAAAATTTTTATTTTTGGATAGTATTGAGTTTATTTAACTCATCTAAAAATTGTGGTAAAGCTTCGAATAAATCTGCTTCTAGACCATAATCAGCTATACTGAAAATTGGCGCTTCACCATCTTTATTAATTGCTACTATAACTTTGCTTTCTTTCATTCCAGCTAAATGTTGTATCGCGCCAGATATCCCTACGGCGATATATAAATCTGGAACAACTACTTTGCCAGTTTGGCCAACTTGATGATCATTTCCTATATATCCTGCGTCGACTGCTGCCCTAGAGGCTCCAACAGCAGCATTTAATTTATCTGCAATAGAATTAATCAGTTTAAAATTATCACCACTTTGCATACCTCTTCCACCTGATATTACTATTCTTGCTGTACCTAGCTCTGGTCTTTCTGATTTTGTTTCTTCTCTTTTTATAAATTTTGAAATAGTTGGCGCTTCTACAGCCTCAATCTTTTCTATTTGAGCTGAACCACCTGAAGTAGAAGCTGGCTCGAATGAAGTGGGTCTAATAGTAATACATTTTTTTTTATCATTGCTTTTAACACTAGCGAATGCATTTCCTGCATAAATAGGTCTTAAAAATTCATCTGAACTATTAATTTTAATTACATCACTTATTTGACTCACATCTAATAAAGCAGCGACTCTAGGCATAAAATTTTTTCCAAAAGTATTAGCCGCAGCAATAATATGTGAATGTGATTCTGATAATTTAACTATTAAAGGTGTTAAGTTCTCTGGTAAAAAATTTTCATAATTTTCTGAATCACTGTATAAAACTTTTTTTACTAGTGGAATTGCAGACACTTCTTTTGCTACATTCTCACATTTATTTCCAGCAACTAGCACATGTATTTCATTATCAATTTTTGATGCAGCTGTAATTGCATTTAAAGTAAAAACTTTTAAATTTAAATTGTTATGTTCAGCAATCAATAAAATAGACATTATATTACCTTAGCCTCATTTTTAAGTTTGCTAACTAGTTCAGAGACGCTAGCTACTTTTATTCCCGCTTTTCTTTTTGGAGGCTCTTCTACTTTTATTTGTTGGATTCGATTTGAAATATCAACACTAAGATCTTTTACATTTAGCTGTTCAATTGGTTTTTTTTTTGCTTTCATAATATTTGGCAATGAAGCAAAGCGTGGTTCATTTAGTCTTAAATCACATGTTATTATCGCTGGTAAATTAATTTCTATAGTCTCCAAACCTTCATCTACCTCTCTTGTTACCTCAATAACTTTATTTTTATGTTCAATCTTAGAGGCAAAAGTTCCTTGTGGCCAACCTAATAAAGCAGCTAGCATTTGCCCAGTTTGATTACAATCATCATCGATAGCTTGTTTTCCTAAAAAAACTAAATCAGGTTTTTCTTTTTCTACTATTTTTTTTAAAATTTTTGCTATACCCAATGGTTCTATATAATTCTCAGATTTAATATGTATACCTCTATCAGCTCCAACCGCTAAAGCTTTTCGAACTGTTTCCTGAGCTTTTTCTTCCCCTATTGTAACAGCAACAATTTCTTTTGCTTTACCAGATTCTTTTAATTTTACTGCTTCTTCAATAGCATTATCATCTGGCGGATTTGTTGACATTTTAACATTATCTGTATTAATGCCACTACCATCTTCTTTTATTCTGATTTGTACGTTGTAATCAATAACTCTTTTAACGGCTACTAATATTTTCATTATGCTCTTATTATTTTATTTTCTGGATCGTAAGGACTCTCTTCTAAAATAGTAGCATCATACATTTTTCCAAGAATATCAATTTTCAATTTTTGTCCTGTTGTCGCAATTGCTGGCGTAACCATTCCTAAAGCTATTGATTTACCTAATCTGAAACCAAAATCTCCACCAGTTGCTCGACCAACAACTTTTTCATTATCATAAATAGGATTATTTCCTAATACATCTGCATCTTTAATATTATGAATTTCCATAGTCACCAATTTATTATTGAAGCCTTTTTCTCTCCATTTATTCAAAGCTTCTAAGCCTATAAAACTTCCTTTGTTCGGATGGATAAATCTATCTAATCCAGATTCATAAGGAGAATATTCAATTGATAATTCGGTTCCAACTAACTTGTAAGATTTTTCAACTCTTAAGCTATTCATAGCTCTAATCCCATAAGGTTTGATACCTAAATCTTTTCCAGCTTCCATAAGCTTGTCAAAAATATGGTTTTGATATTCAATTGAATGATGTAATTCCCATCCTAATTCACCAACAAAATTTACTCTCATGGCATTAACCGGTGCATTTCCAACATTAATATTTTTTGCACTTAACCATTTAAAATTATCATTTGAAAAGTCGTCTTTTGAAACTCTAGACATCAGTTCTCTGGCTTTTGGTCCTGATACTACTAAAACTCCCATGCTGTTAGTTAGGTTTTCAAATTGAACACTTCCGTCTGTTGGCATCCATTTGTATATCCAATCATGGTCTAATCTTTGAAAGGCTCCAGCAGAAACTAAATAAAAACTATCTTCTGACTCCCTCATAATTGTAAACTCAGAATGAACTCCACCTTTTGTATTTAAAGCGTGACATAAACCTATTCTTCCTATTTTTTTAGGTAGTTTATTAGCTACTAAGTAATCTAAAAATTTTTCTGCTCCTGGTCCTTTTATTCTACATTTTGCAAATGCAGTCATATCTAATAAACCAACGTTTTCTTTCACATTTTTGCATTCTTTTTCTATTGCTTTGAACCATTTCGATCTTCTAAAAGACCAGTCATCTTTTTGTTCCATTCCATCAGTCGCAAAAAAGTTTGGTCGTTCCCAACCAAATTTTTGACCAAAAACAGCACCAAGATTTTTCATTCTGTCGTAACAAGGTGATGTTCTGAGAGTTCTTGCTGCTTCTCTTTCTTCATCTGGATAATGAATAATAAATACTTTTGAATAAGCTTCTTCGTTTTTTTCTTTAAGATAAGCTTTAGTTGCGTAGTCACCATATCTTCTTGGTTCAACGCCAAGCATATCTATTGTTGGTTCGCCATCAACTATCCATTCTGCAAGTTGCCAACCCGCTCCACCTGCTGCAGTAATACCAAAACTATGCCCTTCATTAATCCAAAAATTTTTTAACCCCCAAGCAGGACCAACAATTGGGTTTCCATCAGGAGTATACGAGATAGCACCGTTATAAACTTTTTTAACTCCTACCTCTCCAAAAGCTGGAACACGATGAATTGCACCTTCTATATGTGGAGCTAGTCTATCTAGATCTTCTTGAAACAATTCATACTCTGAATCTTTTGAAGGTCCGTCAACATAACAAGCTGGAGCTCCATCTTCGTAAGGACCTAAAAGTAATCCCCCAGCTTCTTCTCTCATGTACCATCTGCTGTCACTATCCCTTAGTACTCCCATTTCTGGTAAGCCATCTTTTTTTCTTTTTTGAATTTCAGGATGTGGTTCGGTAACTATATATTGATGTTCCACAGGAATCGCAGGAATATCAAGACCAACCATTTTTCCAGTTTGTCTAGCAAAATTTCCAGTAGATGAAACAACATGCTCACATTCGATTGTTCCTTTATCTGTTTCTACAGCCCAACCACTTTTGGTTTGTTTGATTCCGATTACTGCAGTGTTTCTATAAATCTCTGCCCCTCTATTTCTGGCACCTGTAGCTAAAGCTTGCGTTAAATCTGCTGGCTGAATGTATCCGTCCTCAGGGTGTTGAATAGCTCCTACTAAATCTTTTATATTACATAAAGGCCAAATTTCTTTTACTTGTTCGGGTTTTAAAAATTTTACATCAACTCCAATAGTTTGGGCAACGCCTGCATACTGATGATACTCATCCATTCTATCTTTTGTACTAGCTAAACGAATATTTGAAACCACGCTAAAACCAACGCTTTTACCAGTTTCTTTTTCTAAAGTTTTATAAAAATCAACAGCATACTTATGTAACTGTCCTACGGAGTAACTCATATTAAATAGAGGCAATAATCCAGCTGCGTGCCAAGTTGACCCAGATGTTAATTCTTTTCTTTCAACACAAACAACGTCAGACCAACCCTTTTTAGCTAAATGGTAGAGCATACTAACTCCAACCACTCCTCCTCCTATTACGACAACTTTAGCTTTTGATTTCATAAAATAAATATGATTAAAATTATGTAATTACTAAATGGAAGGATATAATACGTCAACAAAATTAAATGACTAAAAAGATTATACTTTTGCTTGCTATAGTGGGTCCTTTTGTAGCGTATTTTTTATATATGCGACTCATGAAGCTTAATAAAAAAAAATACCCTATAAAAATACTTTCTCTAATTAGTGTTGTTCTGATTGTTGCTAGCTTGGGATCTTTAAGACTTTATGACAATTATTCACCTTCCTTAACTAAACCAAATATATCTTTAAAACCAATTGACGTTATATCAATTCAGTTAAATTCTCTTCAAAGGAATAATATTCCATTTAAGGATGCTGGCATTGAACAAGTGTGGGAATTTGCTCATCCAAATAATAAAAGAGTAACAGGACCTTTAGAAAAATTTAAGAAAATGATTTATAGTAAAAGTTATCAAATGTTAATTAAACATGAAAATAGCGAAATTACAATTTTAAGCGAAGATGCAAATAGATTAGTTTATAAAATTTATATTCTCTCAAGTGATAAAAAAAGGTATTCCTATATTTGGCAAATTGAAAAAGTTGAAATTGAGGGTGATTTAAAAGGTTGTTGGATGACTACTAGCGTTTCACCACCTGATTTTTTAGGAGAAGTTATATGAAAAATAAAATTGAGAATAATAAAGATGAATTCAATAATTTTTGCGAAGAATGTAAAAAAGAAAATGAGAGCGTTTCTCAAAACTTAATTATGTATGGATATAAAATTTGTGAATCTTGTAGAATATCAAAAACTATTTTTCCAATTTAAGCTGGTCCAAAAATTCTTATAATCATAATTAAAACAAAAGCTTGAACTAAAAAACCTATTACGACAACTCCAATTGCTCTCCATGTACTTTCATAATCTAGGGCTTGTCTTACAGCCACAACCATTGCAACTAACATCCATATACCTGAGCCAATAAATGTTATGCTCATCAATTCAGGTGTAAAACCAAATATTCTAATTAATCCTGGTGCACTTGAAAACCCTATAGTTCTTAAAAGTTGACCGTGGTCTGCTTCCGTATTTTTTTCGGGAAAAAGTTTAGCTCCAATAAAATAAATTAAATAAGCCCAAATATACCAACTAACTAGAGATAATAATGGTGCAATAAAAAAATTTGATGCACCAAGTGATATAGCTCCAATACCTGCAGCAATACTAGAAAGAATTACAACAAGAGCAGCTTGGAGAGTGGCTGATTGATCAGCTTCAACTTCTTCATATAAACTAACGTCAAGCTTGCAGGCTCTTATAATTCTATTTACAAACACTGAATTCATTTTTTCTCTATACCATATTCTTGCCATTAAAATATATGAAATAACACTATGTCAGCAATTTTTTTTAATTCCTTTATTTTGTTCTTTATCACTATTGACATCATAGGAAACCTTCCTTTTTTTATTAGTTTAACAGAAGGCGCTGATATAAAAAAAAAGAACCAGATAGCTATAAAAAGTGTAATTATAGCATTTTTAATAACAATACTATTTGCTTACTTGGGTAAATATTTGCTGGATGCAATCGGTGTTTCTTTAGATTCGTTAAAAATAGCTGGTGGAATTATTCTTATGTTTATAGCAATAGATATATTGTTTGAGAAAAGAAAAATTAGAAGAGAAAAAAAAGTAGAAACAGCTCTTGATGAAAAAAACTTTGATGAAATTATTGTGTTCCCAATGGCAATACCCTTTATTGCAGGACCTTCTACATTAGCAACAATTATACTGTTGATGGGTAATTACTCTGATTCAATTGAATCGCAGATGATTGTTATTTTTGGATTAATAGCTGCATTAATTGTAAGTTTGTTTTTAATGATTGGAACAAATTTTTCAACAAAGTATGTACCTCCACAAATATTACATGCTACATCTAGAGTATTTGCTTTTATTCTAGCTGCATTAGCAACACAGTTTATAATCGACGGTATTAAAGTAAGCTTTAATATTTAATAGCTTATTTTACCTCTCGAGTATTTGCATTAAACGATTCTGTAAACGGAACTGGCACCACTACGGCATCAACTGGTTTACTAGAATATTTTGCTGGCAAATGAACTTTATATTTCTTTCCAAAATTAGCAATTGGGAAACCTTTAGCGTTCGTATGTCCTTCATACGGAACGTATCCCATTGCAATATTTTTACCTTTTTCTGGGTGATACCAAGGAGAAGTAATGTAACCAACTGGTTTACCTCCGTCAGCGCCTGATACTAACCAGAAATCTGGAGCATATTCTTCAATTGGTTTTCCACCTAATTCCATACCAACAAGTTGGAGTTTGTAAGGTTTATCTCCATTAGAAATTTGGCTTTTCATTTTCTCTAAAGCCTCTTTCCCAATGTAGTCAGCTGATTTGTTCCATTCACCTTTTCCAGATAAAGAAACTTGATAACCTAAATTACACTGAAAAGGATTATGTTCGTTATCCATATCTTGACCCCAAGATAATATTCCAGCTTGAATTCTTCTATGGTGTGCTGGAGCAATAACCATTAACTTATGTTTTTTTCCTGCCTTAAGTACAGCATTCCACATATCTTCAGCATATAAAGTTGCATTACGAAGATAAATTTCATAGCCAGCTTCACCTGAAAAACCAGATTGTGAAATTACACAACTTCTTCCTCCAACTTTAGCTTCTGCCAAACCATAAAAAGGCATGTTATCTAAATCAACTTGATCTCCAATTAAATCTTTCATTAAAGCTTTTGATTTAGGGCCTTGAATTTGAACTGGACAAGCATCAATTTCATCGATTTCAACATTAAATTTTTTATCTGCATTAACTCCTTGCAAATATAAACCTATATCTGAATCTGATAAACTAAACCAAAACTCATCTTCCGCCACTCTTAACAACACAGGATCGTTTAATACTCCACCTTTGTAGTTACAAAGAATAACATAACGTCCTCTCATTGTTGAAATTTTAGTAGCATCACGTGTTATTACATAATCTGTAAATTTTTCAGCATCAGGTCCTTTAACACGTATTTGTCTTTCAACAGCAACGTTCCACATTGTTACATGTTTTTTAATTGCTTCATACTCGACCATAGCACCACCTTTTTCAGGTCTTACATAACCACGTGGGTGATAGATACGGTTATAAACTGTAGCTCTCCAACATCCTGCTTTCATTGATAGATGCCAATAAGGTGATTTTCTTACTCTTGTTGAGATTAACAGTTCAACTTTTGTAGAACCACTTTGTCTTAAATTATAAGGCACATGTCTATCTGATTGATCTACAGATGTTTCGTGTCTAACTTTGCTGTAATCAACTTTTTCAGGTTTTAAAGAAACTGATTTAGCTTTTTTTACTTTTTTAATTTTAATTTTAATTTTTTTAGATTTAATTTTTTTAGACTTTTTCTTTTTTTTAGGCATAGTTTTCTTTTTTTTAGGCATAGTTGTTCTCCAATAACCATTTGTTTGTTTCATTAAGGCCACCAAATGTATAGATATGGAAATTTTGAGAAACACTCTTAATTTTCTCAATCATATCATCTGGTTTTCTTGGTTTAAATAAATCAACTGCTTTACTAGCATTTGATTTTAAAAAGCTAAGAGAATTTTTTGCACCCACTATACTAGCGAACTTAAGTAAGCTTGTAATTTTGGCTGGCCCAGCTATCCCTACATGTACTGGTAAACTTTGTTTTGAAATAAAATCTACTATTGGAGAAGTTTCCATTAGCCACTGGGTAACTATATAATCTGCGAATGGTTTTTTATCTATCATAGCTTTTTCTATTTCAGAGTCGGATATATCAGGGGAACCCTCTGGATGTCCAGCGATTCCTATCTTAAAATCTTCGAATAATCCCGTCTCAAATAGTTGAAGAGAACAGTGAAAATCTCCAATAGGTTGTGCTCCACCTCCTATTACAAGAGCTTGTTTCACGCCGAAATCTTTACACATATTGGTGTAGTCTTTAAGCTCATTTTCATTTTTAATTGATCTAGCGGGGAAATGTGGAACAGGGTTCTTGCCAAGCTTTACAAGTTCTTTGGCTTTGTTAGCTACATCTTTATATTGGTCTCCTCTTAAAAGAGTTATGTACACATCTTTAATATTTGGTAATGTGCTAAGGTCAGTCTTAAGTCCTATCTCTAAAGAAAAATTCATAATCATCGGGATATATCAGCGGACTCGGGTGGATGTCCAGTAATTTTATCTTAATTCTATTGCCTATTTTTACTGAAATGTTAGGGTTTTTAATATGACTTCTAAGCTTAATGGTCACAGAAATATATATGACGTTGTAAAAAAAAGGAAATTAGACGTTGTTAATCAACCTATAAGTAAAGCTCACGGTCTTCCTAACGAATGTTATAATAGTAAGGAATATACAAGCATTGAAAGAAAGAAAATATTTGAAGACAAATGGATAGTTGTTGGAGTTGCTAGTTCAATCTCTAAACCTGGAGATGCAAAACCTTTTGATATACTTGGAATTCCTCTAATTTTATTAAGAACCAAAAGTAATATAATAAAAGTATACCATAACGTATGTAGTCATAGAGGTTATAAAATTTTACAAAAAAAATGTTCTATTAAAAATGTATTAAGATGTCCTTATCATTCTTGGTCTTATAATCTTGAGGGAAAGCTAGTAGCCACACCCCATTTAGGTGGGATGAATAAACATAATTCTAAAGATTTTGACAAATCTGTTAATGGACTTAAAGAAGTTCGTTCTTACGTTTGGTTAGATTTGATTATGGTTAATATTTCTAACAACGAAATACCTTTTGAACAATATGTCAAACCTTTACAAGATCGTTGGTCTAAGTTTTGGCAAAAAAAAGATCAGAAACTAATTCAACATTCAAAAGATTTAGGTTACTTTAAACTAACAGCAAAATGTAATTGGAAGTTTGCAATAGAAAATTATTGTGAAAGTTATCACCTTCCATGGGTTCACCCAGGATTAAATTCTTACTCTAAAATTAACGATCATTATCACATCGAAGGTTTACCTAATAGATTTGCTGGACAAGGTACCATTGTTTATAATCCAAGACTCAAAGGTAAGCTTAAATTTCCATGCTTTCCTAATTGGCCTAAAGATAAATTAAATATTGCCGAGTATGTTGCTCTGTTTCCAAATGTAATGCTAGGAATTCATAAAGATCACTATTACGCTTATTGGCTGGAACCAGTTAGTCATGAATTAACGATTGAGCATATGGAAATTTATTATGTAGGAAATGCAGCAGCAAATTCAAAAAAATATAAAAATCTAAGGAAACAAAATTTAAAACTTTGGTATGGTGTACAAGTAGAAGATATTGGTATCATTGAGGGAATGCAAGAAGGAAGAAATTCTCCTTCATATAATGGTGGTAATTTTTCACCTGTTATGGATAACCCTACTCACAATTTTCATAAATGGATAGCAACAAATTTAGTTTAATATGAAATTTAAAAGAAAAATATCACCAAATTCCAAACCGCTTTCAAATTTTATAACAAAGAAAAGATTAAAAGAAGATGAAATAAACTTTACTACACTTCGATCTTATCGATTAGATAGAGTTAAAAAAGAGTTAGAAAAAAATAATCTTGAAGCTTGTATATTGTTTGATCCGGTAAATGCTAGATATGCATTAGATACAGTTAATATGAGTGTTTATAACATGCACAATTTAACTCGTTACTGCTTTGTTCCCGTTAATGGGCCAGCAATTCTTTATGAATACTTTAATTGTGAAGGATTATCTAACCATTTAAGTTTAATTGATGAAATAAGACCAGCAATAACTTGGGATTATTTTAGTAATGGTGATCAGGCTGGGGTCCAATTAGAAAAATGGATCAATGAAGTAAAAGATTTATCAAACTCCTATTTTAAAAGCAAAAAACTGGCTATTGATGTTATTAATGGTCCAGCGATAACAGCTTTAAATAAATCGGGTATTGAAGTAGTTGATGCTAAATTAGTTTTAGAACAAGCTAGAGTTATTAAATCACCAGAAGAATTAAAATGTATGAAAGCTTCAATTGAAGTTTGTGAAATTGGTATTAATAAAATGAGAGAAGAACTAAAAGCAGGAATGACTGAAGATGAGCTTTGGTCAATCTTACATAAAACTAATATTGAACATGGTGGAGAGTGGATTGAATGTAGAATTTTATCATCAGGAGAAAGAACAAATCCTTGGATGCAAGAAAGTAGTAATAAAATTATTCAAAGTGGTGAAATAGTATCTTTTGATACTGATATGGTTGGTCCTTACGGTTATTGCGCAGATATATCTCGAGCTTTTGTTGAAGGGCATAAGTTTAATGAGGAACAGAAGAAATTATATCAAATGGCTGTTGAGCATATAAACCACAATTCTAGATTAATAAAACCCGGAATGTCTTTTAAAGAATTTACAGAAAAATCATGGAAACTCCCAGAGGAATATTATGGAAATAGATATTCTTGTATGGTTCATGGAATTGGTCTTTGTGATGAATGGCCAATGATTAGATATCCAACGGACGGTGGCCAAAGAGATGGATTTTTTGAAAAAAATATGACTATTACAATTGAAAGCTATATTGGAAAAGCTGCTGGAAAAGAAGGTGTAAAATTAGAACAACAATATTTAGTTGGTGAAAATGGACTTGAGCTCATGTCCCACCATCCACTAGAGGATGTATAATTAAAATTATGAATAATAGATTAGAGACTATTGTTGATCTACAAAAGTATCCAATTCAGGATCTAAACTCCTCATTAATAAAAGAAGTAATCCAAAAATGTAAAAAAGATTTAGACCAGTTTAGTTGTGCAACTATTCCTGATTTTATTTTACCTAAATCTTTAAAAATCATGAACTCAGAGTTAGAAAAACAACTCGATGAAGTTTATATGTCAAAACAAAGTATCAATGCTTATTTATATTCTAAAGATGATCTTTCTCTACCTAAAGAGCACCCAAAAAGAATATTTATGGATCGTTATAATGGTTATTTAAATTCAGATGTCTTTGATAAAGATTCAGAAATGAAATTTCTTTATGAACAAGATGAACTTTTAAAGTTTGTCTCTGCTTGTCTTGGAGTATCACCAATCTACAGATGGGCTGATCCTTTAGCTTGTCATGCTTACAATGTTATGAAACCTGAAGGAATTCTTCCTTGGCACTTCGATAGTTGTGAATTTACTTTAAGTTTCATGATACAAAAGCCAGAAAACGGTGGAATATTTGAATACTGTCCTAATATACGTGAACCAGGAAATGAAAATTTAGAAGAGGTTAAAAAAGTACTTAATGGAAACCGTAAAAGAGTTCGTCAATTAAAGTTAGAGCCAGGTGATTTACAAATATTTAAAGGGCGTTTTACACTTCATCGTGTTACAAAAATAGAAGGAAGCCGCGCAAGATACCTTTGTATACCAGCTTATGTTCTGGATCCTTGGAGAGTAAATACTCCTGAACATTCAAAAGCTATATATGGAAAAGTATTACCCATTCATATTGAAAGAAATAAACCTAGATTGGATGGTTTAGCTGATTAAAAAAAATATTAATGAAGCTGAATGGAAAGTAAGAGTTGATCTTGCTGCCATGTTTAGACTAACTCATATGATGGGTTGGGATGATACAGTTTGGAATCATATAACCGCAAGAACGCCTGGAACAGACCATACTTTTTTTATGCATGAATTTGGGCTTGTTTATGAAGAAGTGAAAGCTTCTAATTTAATTAAAGTAGATGAAAACGGTAAAGTTTTAGAAGGCCCAGAAAATGTAAATACAGCAGGTTTTATAATTCATAGTGCGGTTCATTTAAATCACCCAAAAAATAAATTTGTTTTTCATGCACATCCACCCAAAGCGTTGGCCGCAACATCATTAAAAGATGGGATACCATATTTAGTTCAGGATTCAGCAATGCTTTATGGAAAAGTTGGTTATCATGACTGGGAAGGTGTCTCAGTAGATAAAGATGAAAGATTTAGAATAGCAGAGAATCTTGGAGAAAATAAAGTTTTAATCATGAGAAATCATGGGCTTTTAACTGTTGGAGAAACAGCAGGAGAATCATTCATGAATATGTATTATGCCATAAGAATGTGTGAAGTTGCGGTGCAAGCCCAAGGTTCAGGTTTAAAATTAAAAACACCAGAAAAATCTTTATGGCAAAAAACTGTAAAGGCATATGACGCTTTTGCTCCAGGACCAAATGAATGGCCAGCCTTACTCAGAAGATACGATACTATAGATCCATCGTATAAGGAATAATTATGTCGAATAGTATAAATAAAGTAACTGTTATAGGAACTGGGGTTATTGGTGCTGGATGGATTATTAGATGCTTAGCTCATAATAAAAAAGTTGTTGCATTTGACAAAGATCTAAAATTAAAAAAAAAACTAGTTGCTGAGATAAAACGTACTTGGCCCTATGTAAAAAAATTATTCAATAAAAAAAAAATTAATTTAAAAAACTTTAAATACGTTACTTCAATAGAAGAAGCTTTGAAAGAAGCTGATTTTATACAAGAATGTGCAACCGAAAATTATAAAATAAAAACTAAAATAATGAGTATTATTGGAAAGTACTCAAAACCTAATGCTATAATTTCGTCAAGTTCATCTGGACTGCTTCCAACAAGAATATATTCTAAATGTAAAAATCCAGCGCGAACTATGATTGGACACCCCTTTAATCCTGTTTATATGTGTCCAGGAGTAGAAATTGTCCCCGGTAAAAAAACTAAAAAAAAATTCCTAAATAAAGCTAATAAATTTTATAAATCAATATCAATGAATCCAATCATGGTTAAAAAAGAACTACCAGGATATCTGGCTGATAGACTTCAAGAAGCTCTATGGAGAGAAGCCCTACACATAGTTAATGAAGGTTACGCATCAACTAAAGATTTAGATAGAGCTATTGAGGATGGACCTGGATTAAGATGGTCGTTGATGGGAGTTTTTTTAACTTATCATTTGGCTGGAGGTAAAGCTGGAATGAAGCATATGTTAGAACAATTTGGACCTGCTTTAAAACTACCATGGACAAAACTTAAGGCTCCCACTCTTTCTAAAAAATTATCATCTAGAGTGATTGCTGGTACCAATCAACAAGCAAAAGGTAAATCAGTTGCTATGCTATCAAACATTAGAGATGAATATTTAGTTAATCTTCAAAAGTTAAGAAAAAAATACGAAAATAAAATAAGAAAATAATGAAAAAATCTTTAACAGCAAGCTGTCTTTGTAAAGGGGTAAAAATTAAAACTAATGGAAGACATAGGAATGTTTCAAATTGTCATTGTATCCAGTGTCGTAAAACCCATGGAATTTATGGAGCATATTCAAATGTAAAAGACAAAGATATTAAGTATCTCAATAAAAAAACTCTTACATGGTTTAAATCTTCAAAGAATGCAAAAAGAGGTTTTTGTAACAAATGTGGAGCCAGTATTTTTTTTAAGTTTAAAAATACCGATAACATTTCAATAGCCGCCGGTATGTTTGATAAACCTACTAAGCTTAAGACCATGAGAAATATATTTATCGGTAGTAAATCAGATTTTTATAAAATTACTGATAGGCTCCCAAAATTTAATAAGTATCCAAAAAACTAGACATGACACAAATAAATAAATTAAGTGACATTGTAAATAATGGTCTTTGTATTGGTTGCGGTGTTTGTCAAAGTATTGCTGGTAAGGATAAAATTGAAGTAATGATGTCTCCCAAGGGCAGGCTTGAACCAAAAGAAATTAATAAAATTAGCCCTGATGTTTTTGAAAAAATCAAAAGTATTTGTCCCGGTACAATAGTGGAAGGTTTACCTAAAGCAGATGTTCATGAAGAGTCTAAGCATGATCAAATTTGGGGTTACTATTTATCTTTAAATTATACCTGGTCTACTGATGATAAAATTAGATTTCAGAGCTCAACAGGTGGTCTGTTAAATGGTTTGTCTATTTACTTGCTTGAAACTAAAAAAATCAAATTTATTCTACATACTGTTGCAGATCCAAAAAAACCTATGCGCAGCATTCCAAAATTTAGTTACTCTAAGGAAGAAATAGTTAATTGTGAAAGTGGTTCAAGATACGGTCCAGCTTCATCATTAGACGCTTTTCATAAAGCTCTTGATTTAAACGAACCTTTTGCTTTCGTTGGTAAACCTTGTGATATTAGTGCTATCAGACAATTATCTAAAATAGATTCTAGAGTTAATAATCTTTGTAAATATTTACTAACTTTAGTATGCGGGGGAATTCCAGAGTTTACAAAATCGCAAGATTTTATTGAAAGTTTTAAAGTAAAGGAAAATGAATTATCTACATTTAGGTATAGAGGTTATGGAAATCCTGGAAAAATGTATATTAAAACAAAAGATGATCGCGAGCACCAACAAGCTTATAATGATTTTTGGGGTGAAGAGTCTACTTGGCGAGTTCTTTTTAGATGTAAAATCTGTCCTGATGCAATTGGAGAAAGTGCAGACATAGCTGCTTTAGATACTTGGAGTGGTGGTTCACCCAAAGGTGAAGATGAAGGTTTTAATGCTGTAATCACTAGAACAAAAAAAGGTTTGGATTTAATAAATCAAGCAACTAAAGCTGGCTACATACATGTTGGGGATAAATTGAACATCGATCACATTAATGATTTTCAACCTCATCAGGTAAATAAAAAGAAAGCAGTGTATGCAAGACACCAAGGAATGAAAAAAAGTGGTTCACCTACTATAGATACTAAGGGTCTCAGAATTGAAGAACTTTCTAAGTTAAATAGTAAAGACTTTAATGAAAAAGAAGAGTATGGTGTAAAGAGTAGAATAAAGAAAATCAAAATATGAGCAATAAATCAATTCTAATTTTAGCAATGATATTTAACTTCCATAGTAATTGGAATTGCTCTCTCTTCGTTAAAGCTATCTACAGTACCGATCAATAAAAATCTTTTTATTTTTTAGACGTAATTTAAAAATTAAAAAGGAGTTTTTATGAATAAGAAAGAATTGTTTTACAAAGCAATTATTTGGCAAATTATAGGTTTATCATGGATTTCAATACTATCTTATATATGGTTTGGTAGTTGGTTAAGATCGTTATCTTTTAGTCTAATATTGGTGATTTTAGGTATTTTTTTTTATATTTTATATGAACTGGCTTGGATTAAAATTATTAAAAATAAAAATAAAATTAGTTAGTCGTTCCAGCCACCAACTGTTTTGACTTCTAAAAATTCTTCTATACCAATAGCTCCAGCTTCTCGGCCAATCCCAGAATGTTTGTACCCTCCAAATGGAGCATCGACTGCTATACCTGCACCATTAACATCAACCATTCCTGACCTCAATTTTCTTGCAACTCTATTTGCTTTTTTCTGGTCTTGAGTTTGAATATAGTTTGTCAAACCGTAAGGAGTGTCATTTGCAATTTTAATTGCTTCTTCCTCTGTTTCAAAAGGAATAATTGATAAGACTGGTCCAAATATTTCTGTTCTAGCTATTTCCATTTGATTATTAACATCAGCAAAAGCTGTTGGTTTAACAAAATAACCTTTTTCTAAACCTTCTGGTTTTCCAACTCCTCCCGCAACTAATTTTGCTCCTTCGTCTATTCCTTTTTGAATTAAGGTTTGAATTTTATTATATTGAGTCTCAGAGATTACTGGACCTATATGATCACCTTCTTTTTCTGGTAAATCAACTTTTGTTTTATTGGCATAATTCTTTACTCTTTCAACAGCTTCATTATACATTGATTTTTCAACCAACATTCTTGTTGGGGCATTACATGATTGTCCGGAGTTTCTAAAACATCTTAAGGCCCCTCTTTCAACAGCTTCAGGATCTGCATCTTTAAAAATTATATTAGCTCCTTTTCCACCTAGTTCTAAACTTATTCTTTTAAAATCTCTTGCTGCATTTTGAGAAATTAAAGCTCCTGCTCTAGTCGAGCCAGTAAATGAAATCATATTTACATCTGGGTGACTTGTTAAAGTATCACCAGTTGTAGCACCATCGCCGTTAACTAAATTAAATACACCCGCTGGAAATTTTACTTCATCAATCATTTCAGCAAGTATCATTGATGATAAAGGTGCTAATTCAGATGGCTTTAAAACCATTGTGCATCCGGCAGCGAGTGCTGGAATTACTTTAAGACAAGTTTGGTTCATTGGCCAGTTCCAAGGAGTAATAAGCGCACAAACTCCTTTGGGTTCATAAAGAATCTTTTGATTTTTAGCATGATCCCCAAGCACTTTTTCAAAATTAAATTCTTTTAAATATTTAATAAATGATTTTATATGACTTGCTCCAGCACCTGCTTGAAGTTGAGATGAAAAATCCTTTGGAGCACCCATTTCCAAAGTAATAGCTTCAGCTACATCAGCCCATCTTTTTTTATAAACAACATAAAGTTTTTCTAATAATTCTACTCTTTGGCTCTTCGTTGTAAATGACCACGATTCAAATGCATTTTTTGCTGCAATAACTGCATCATTAACATCGTCTTTACCTCCCAAAGATATGACTGCACATTCTTTTTCTGTTGCAGGATCTATTATTTTAATTTCTTTAGAACTTTTTGGAGAAGCCCATTTGCCATTAATATAAAAAAGTTTTCTATCTATCATGCAAGCAAAATATCTTATCTTTTAACTTTTGCAAATAAATTAGTTAATTCATAAACTATAGTTGCGGCAGCTAAAGAGGTTATTTCTGCGTGATCATATGCTGGAGAAACTTCTACAACGTCTGCTGAAATTAGGTTTAAACCTGATAAACCTCTTATAACATTAACCATTTCTCTAGTTGTCATTCCAGCTATTTCTGGTGTACCTGTTCCAGGCGCAAAAGCAGGATCTAAAACATCTATATCTATTGAAAGATAAAGTGGTTTATTACCAACTCTTTTTTTTATTCTTTCAGCTATTTTATCAGTTCCTTGTGTTTGAAATTCATCACAATGAATAATTTTAAAACCAAAACTTTCATCATTTTTTATATCATCTCTACTATAAAGTGGACCTCTAATCCCTACATGCATTGAGGCATCGTCCAAAAATAAATTTTCTTCTCTTGCTCTTCTAAAAGGTGTTCCATGAGTATACGGAGCTCCAAAATATGTATCCCATGTATCCAAATGAGCATCAAAGTGCACTAACGCTACTGGTCCATTATTAATTTTATTAATAGCTCTTAGTAGAGGAAATGCAATTGTATGATCTCCACCTAAACTTATTATTCCTTTAACTTTGTTTAAAAGTTCTAATGCTCCTTCTTCTATTTGTTTTATTGCTTCATTAATATTAAAAGGGTTACAGGTTATATCGCCAGCGTCAGCTACTTGCTGAACTTTAAATGGTTCAACATCATAACTAGGATGATAATTGGTTCTGAGATGTCTGGAAGCTTGTCTAATACTTTGAGGGCCAAATCTGGCTCCCGGTCTATAGCTAGTTCCTGCATCAAAGGGGATTCCAACTATCGCTACATCACAACTTTCAACATCTCTTATTTCAGGAAGTCTAGCGAATGTTGCTGGACCAGCAAATCGAGGAACTTTTGTACCACTGACTGGTTGAATTGGATTTTTAGCGTTATCTTTTTTTTTCATTTGAAAGTTAGCTTATCATATATGAAGGTATAGTAATAATGACTTATTTTTGTAAAAATTTTTCAACATAATCATTAAATTCGTCTGGTTTTTCAAGATGTGTATTATGAGAACATCCCTTAAATATTTTTAATTCACTATTTTTTATATTTTGATTTAGAACGTCTGCTTGATCAAAGTTATATGATTTATCTTGATCTCCCCAAATTATAAGAGTTTGATTTTTTATATTTTTTAATTTTTTTAATCCATTCCAATTTTGCATAGCTAATAAAGCATTATTTGCTGACTCTAAATTGGTTGATCTTCCCGCGTCAAGGCAAAGATAAAAATATTTAGCTTTTTCTTCTCTGACAAACCATGTTTTAGCAATTCTGTGTGATGTTATTTTCAATCCTTCTTTTTGTAGTTTTTCTTTAGACTGATCCATGGTCTCAAACCTGCCTGGCACTTCACCAATCGGTCCTGTTCCATAACAAATTAGTTTAGATACTTGATTTCCAACTATATTTACAATTTCCTGAACAATCATACCGCCCATTGAATGACCTAATAAATAAAATTTTTCCACTTTTTTTTTTTTTAAACATTCAATTATAATTTGCGCCATTGAAGTAATGCTATTGTAAGATTCAGACTTATTGCTTTTTCCAAAACCTGGAAGATCAGGCGTTATCACCCTATAATTTTTTTTAAAATATTCAATTTGAGGCTCCCACATCTGTGATGAACCTAAAAAACCATGCACCAACACAAAAGGAAATCCTTTTCCAATATCACCTACATATATATCTTGCATAATTGTAATAATTTAATACTTAGATAATATATTATTTATATGAGCAAAAGAAAAATAACTAACACCTCAAATCTAAAATTTGAACCATTTGATCGCTACGGTTCTGTAATACCAGGTATGAGTTGGCATAAAATAAGTTTTGATAAAAAAAATGGTTATGGGTCCTATATATCTAAATTACAACCTGGAACAAAAACAATACCACATACACATCTTGGTTTTGAAGAATTTTTAATTTTAGAAGGTGAGCTTATAGATTCAGATGGTACTGTTTTTAAAAAAGGAGATTTTGTAACTTTTGAACCAGGGAGCAAACATTCTTCACATACTAAAAAGGGTTGCTTAATTCTAACTTTTATGAGAGGTATCAATAAACCTTCTTAAATTAATAATTCTGGAAAATTTTTATACAATTGCATTAATATGATCGGAATTTTGGGTGGAATGGGGACGCAAGCCGGCCTCGACTTCTGTAATAAATTAGCCATGTTAAGTCGGGGTAAAGTTGATCAAAAATATCCACTTTTTATTTTATATAATAAATCAAATATTCCAGGAAGACCTGAAAATTTAAATAAATACAATAAAGTACTTAAAAGTTTAGTTGCAGGTTGCCATCTGCTACAAAAAAATAAATGTAAATTTATTGTTATTCCATGCAATACAGCTCATTATTGGTATGACGACTTACAGAAGAAAACCGATATTCCAATAATAAGCATGCCAAAAGAAGTTTACCTTTATGTCAAAAATAAATGCAAAAAAAAATCTAAAATAGGAATTTTGGCTACAGAAGGAACTTTAAAAACTGATGTGTATAATAGATTTTTTGATAAGGACTTTAAGTTAGTAAGTCCAAAAAAATCTTTACAGACTAAAAGTGTTAATAAAGCAATAAAATATGTAAAAATGGGAAAAATCAAAAACGCTGAAAGAGCTATAAAACCTGCAATAAATTATTTAATAAAGATGAAATGTGATAAAATAATACTTGGTTGCACCGAATTACCTATAGCCATTTTTGCTTTTAAATCTTTTAAAAAAATTAAACTTTCTAAGGTTTTTTTAGATCCTAATCTAATATTAGCTAACGTTTCTATGAAAAAATATAAAAGCTTATAGTTAAGAAATTAAAAAGTTAATTATATTTATCAAAACGTAAGTAGATAAAAAAAACATAAATATTACAATTACTAAATTTATAATTTTCCAAATTTTTTTGGTCATTAGATAATTAGATAAATATTTAGAAGCATAACCAACTATAAAAAAAAATAATATTGAAGATAGAGATGCACCTATACCGAAAAATATTTTTTGCTCTAATATAAAATCTTTAGAAAAATTTCCTAAGAAAAAAACAGTGTCTGAATATACATGTGGATTAAGATACGTAAAACCTAATGTTTTGAATACAGTTTGTGATAAGGAATAATTATTTTGTTTAATGTTTAAGTTTAGATTTTGTATTTCACTGCGAATTTTATTCCATATAAAATGTAATAAAAAAGTTAAAAGTAGTAGATTTAATAAAAATTCAATTAAGGGTGTAAAAAAAATTTGGAAGTAATAAAATATAAAAATTCCTAAAAAAATTAATAAAAAGTCTGATAAGGAGCAAATTAAACAAACATAAAAAACAAAATTCTTTTTTAAACCTTGCTCTATTACAAAAATATTTTGTGCTCCTAACGCTAGGATTAAACTCATTCCTGTAACAAAACCTAAAATTATATAACTCATTGCTTAAATTTCTTAGACAAACTTTGACAAAACATTAGTAGAGTATTAAACATAAAATATTATACTGTTAACTTAAAATTGTCATGCAAGAAAGTTTATAAAATACATGAGTTTAATTTATGCAACAGCGCACCCCAAATTTATTGATAGAGTTGTTATCAAAAAAGAAAAGAGATGGTGGACATAATTAATAACCACTTAGAAAATTACTCTCTTTCAAGTGTATTAGATATAGGCACTACTAATGACTTGGAAAATGAAAGTAGTAATTATTTAGTGAAAAATATCAAAAATATTAAAATTTTTAAATCTTTATCTAATCAAAAAATTTATTCAAAAAATTTTCAAAAAACTTTAAATAAGTCGATTACAAAGGAGCTAAATGATCATGATATTTCAACATTTAGTTCTGATGTGGTGATATCAAATGCAACTATAGAACATGTAGGAAATGTAAAAAATCAACTAAAAAAAATATCTAATACTATTAAATTAAGTAAAAAAATTTTTATAATTACCACTCCTAATAGATATCATCCAATAGACTTTCATACTAAAATTCCATTAATTCATTGGTTTCCAAAAAAAATTCATAGAAAGATATTATCTTTATTAGGTTTAAATTTTTTTGCTAAAGAGGAAAATCTAAATCTACTTTCTAAAAATAATTTAGAATTTCTGTTAAGTCATTTTAAAAATATTGAGTATAAAATACACCATATAAAATTAATGAATTTTAAGTCTAATTTTATAATTATTGGTAAAATTATTTAATCAAACTACTTAATTCCCAATTTTTGATTAATAATTTTTATGGTGCGGCTAGACAGACTCGAACTGTCACTGGGATTTCCCACTTGGCCCTCAACCAAGCTTGTCTACCAATTCCAACATAGCCGCTTTGTGCGTCACAATAAATGAATGACAATTTATCTGCAAGTTGATACATTTTAATTATGGAATTAAATACTGAAATTAAAATTTCTACAGATCCTATTTTTAGAAGAATTTCTAAAGTTATGCCTGAAATGGAGTGGAAAATTCATGCTCCTCTTATTCACAAAATTAACAAACTAAAAAAAGAAAAAAATGCTCTTATACTTGCTCATAATTACCAAACACCAGAAATATATCATGGGATAGCGGATTTTGCTGCGGACTCTCTTGCGTTAGCTATTGAAGCATCAAAAACTAAAGCAGATATAATCGTAATGTGTGGAGTTCACTTTATGGCTGAAACTGCAAAATTAATGAGTCCAAATAAAAAAGTTTTATTACCTGACATGGATGCTGGGTGCTCTCTATCATCATCAATTACAGGTGAAGATGTTAGGTTGCTTAAGAAAAAATACCCAAATGTTCCAGTGGTATCTTATGTGAATACTTCTGCTGATGTAAAAGCTGAAACAGATGTTTGTTGTACATCTGCTAATGCTGTTAAGGTCGTTGAGTCACTTGGCGTTGAAAAAGTTATTTTTTTACCAGATGAATACTTAGCAAAATATGTTGCATCAAAGACAAGTGTTGAAATTGTTTCATGGAAAGGAACATGCATGGTTCATGAACAATTTACTGCTAAAGAAATTAATGAGATAAAAGAACTAAACCCAGGGATTGTTGTTATTGCTCATCCAGAATGTCCTCCAGATGTAATTGATGCCGCTGATTTTGCTGGATCAACTAGCGGCATGAGTGATTATGTTAAAAAAAACCAGCCTAAAAAAGTCATGATGGTTACAGAATGTTCCATGAGCGATAATGTTCAAGTTGAGAATCCAAATGTTCAATTTATACGACCATGTAATTTATGCCCGCATATGAAAAAAATTACATTACCTAAAATACTAGACTGTTTAGAAAAAGAGAATAATGAAATTATAATTCCAAACAATTTGATGCATAGAGCAAGATTGTCAGTAGAACGTATGGCATCTATAGGTCGTTAATCATAAAAAGTGATAAACATTATTAAACAAGCTATGTCCGAGGATTTAAAACCATCAGGAGATATAACTACTGATTTAATTAAAAGTAATAAAAAAATAAAAGCAAAAATTGTGGCGCAACAAGACTGTATTGTTGGAGGACTAAACTTTGCTAAAAAAACTTTTAAATATTCAGATAAAAAAATTATTTTTAAATTTAAAACTAAGGATGGAAAAAAAATAAATAAAGGTAAAATTATTGCAACAATATATGGAAAACCTAAAGCAATTTTAAAAAGTGAAAGAGTAGCTCTTAATTTTTTAAGTCTTATTTCAGGTGTTGCTACCATAACTAATGCTTTTGTAAAAAAAATTAACAATAAAACTTGTAAAGTTTGTTGCACTAGAAAAACTATTCCAAATTTAAGGCTAATTCAAAAGTATGGAGTAAGATTAGGAGGTGGGCACAATCATAGATTTAATCTGAGTGATGAAATTTTAATTAAAGATAATCATATAGTTGTGGATGGAAATATTCGTCAACTGGTTGAAAGAGCTATAAAAAAAAATAAAAAAAAAAAAATAACAGTTGAGGTTGATACAATAAATCAACTAAAAAAAATTATAGGTTTAAAATTTAATAGAGCTCTCTTTGATAATATGAATATCAAAAATCTCAAAAAGGCAGTCAAACTATCGAATAAATTTTATGAAACTGAAGCATCAGGTGGTGTTAATTTAAAAAATATTAAGAAAATTGCTTCTTCTGGAGTTAACAGAATTTCTATTGGACAAATTACACATAGTGCTCCTGCGGTAAATTTTAGCCTTGAAATTTAGTAAATTATTTTTTTCTTAAATAAGCTTGTGCTGCTGCTAATCTTGCTATCGGCACTCTATAAGGTGAACACGATACGTAATCTAGCTTGGCATTTTCACAAAACTCTATACTAGAAGGATCGCCACCATGCTCTCCACAAATCCCAAGTTTAATTGATTTTTTTTGCTTTCTGCCACGTTCAACAGCAATTTTAATTAGTTCTCCTACTCCTTTGTCGTCTATGCTCACAAATGGATCTTTAAAAAATATTTTATTATCTACATAGTCGTTTAAAAATTTTCCCGAATCATCTCTGCTGATACCGAATGTTGTTTGGGTTAAATCGTTGGTTCCAAAACTAAAAAAATCGGCATGTTTTGCTATATCTTTTGCTCTCAAAGCTGCTCTTGGTAACTCAATCATGGTTCCAACAAAGTATTTTATTTTAACTTTATATTCCTTTTGAACTTCATAAGCAGTTTTATCAACCAGTTTTCTTAATATCTCAATTTCTGCTGCTGTAGATACCAGTGGTATCATTATTTCTGGAATAACTAATTTAATTTTTTTCTTTTTACATTCAATCAATGCCTCAAATATAGCTCTACATTGCATGCTATAAATATCAGGAAAAGATATTCCTAATCTACACCCTCTATGACCTAGCATGGGATTTTCCTCATGCAAATCAAGAATTCTATCTTTAATATCTTTATTAGATATATTTAATTCTTTAGCAACATTATCAATGCCTTTTTCTGTTTTAGGTAAAAATTCATGTAATGGTGGGTCTAAAAGTCTTACTGTTACTGGCAAACCACTCATAATTTTAAATATCTCAAAAAAATCACTTTTTTGATAAGGAAGAATTTTTTCTAAAGCATCTTTTCTATCATCTAAAGTTTTAGAAAGAATCATTTGTCTGACTGAAACAATTCTTTGTTCGTCAAAAAACATATGTTCTGTCCGGCATAAACCTATACCTTCAGCACCAAAATCCCTTGCTACTTTAGTATCTTTTGGAGTTTCGGAATTAGTTCTTACCTTGAGTTTTCTAAATTTATCTGCCCAACTCATCAATTTAGAAAAATCTCCTGATATATTTGGTTTTACGGTAGGAACCTCACCTAACATAACCTTTCCACTTCCTCCATCTATTGTAATAATATCACCCTCTTTTACTATAAAACCATTTGAACTAAACAATTTATTTTCATATTCTATTTTAATTTCACTTGTACCAGAAACGCATGGCTTTCCCATTCCTCGCGCAACAACAGCCGCGTGACTTGTCATTCCTCCTCTTGCAGTAAGAATTCCATTTGCTGCATTCATACCATTAATATCTTCTGGTGAAGTTTCTATTCTAACTAAAATACTATTTTGTTGCTGTTCTTTTAGTCTTTCAGCTTGATCTGCAGAAAAAGTTACTTTTCCACTGGCGGCTCCGGGTGACGCAGGCAAGCCAGATGCAATTATTTTTTTTTCTGCTTTTTCATCTAAAGTTGGGTGCAGTAAGGTGTCAAGAATATTAGCATCAACTCTTAGCACTGCCTCTTTGTTTGAAATTAATTTTTCACTTACCATATCTACTGCTATTTTAATGGCAGCTCTGGCAGTTCTTTTACCCGATCTAGTTTGCAGCATCCATAATTTTTTATTTTCAACAGTAAATTCTATATCTTGCATATCTCGGTATTTTTTTTCTAATAAATTGAATATTTTTTTTAATTCTTTAAAATTACTAGGCAAAGATTCTTCCATTGATAGACCTTTGGAGTTAGCTCTATTTTTTAATTTTTTTGATATATACTGTGGCGTTCGTGTTCCTGCTACGACATCTTCTCCCTGAGCATTTATTAAATATTCACCAAATAATTCCTTTTCACCTGTTGAAGGATTTCTTGTAAAAGCTACACCAGTTGCACAGTTTTCCCCCATATTGCCAAAAACCATTGCTTGTATATTTACAGCTGTTCCCCACTCATCTGGTATATAATTTATTTTTCTATAAATCTTTGCTCTTTTACTATTCCAAGATAAAAAAACAGCGCTTATTGCTCCCCACAATTGTTCATTAATATCCTGAGGAAAATTTTTTTTAGTTTTTTTTCTAATTATATCTTTAAAATTTATAATTAAACCATCCCAATCTTTTTCTTCTAACTCGGTGTCTTGTATAACTCCTTTGGTTAATTTGTAATTATCTATTAATTCCTCAAAATGGTATCCCTCAATACCCAAAACAACATTTCCATACATTTGAATAAATCTTCTGTAACTATCTTTTGCAAATCTTCCGTTAGATGTTTTGTTTTTAAGAGCAATTACAGTTTTATCATTTAAGCCTAAGTTTAAAATTGTGTCCATCATTCCTGGCATTGAAACTTTTGAGCCTGATCTAACTGAAACTAATAAAGGATTTGACAAGTCACCAAATTTTTTTTTAGTAATTTTTTCAATAATCTTTATTTCCTTTTCTGTTTGCCTCACAATTTTTTTAGGTATTTTTCTGTTATTTCTATAAAAATAGTCACAAACTTTAGTTGATATTGTAAATCCTGGAGGCACAGGTAAACCCAGCTTTGCCATTTGAGCTAAATTTGCTCCCTTACCACCAAGCACTTCCTTCGAATTTAAAATTCCTTGCTTATTTTGGTTATTAAATCTGTAAACTAATTTCTCCACTATGCTCCTTCTAATTTTGAAAAGTCAATAAAGTTATTATATGTCTTACAAAACATTTGCAACAATTCTAAACGATTTTTTTTTATATTTAAATTATCATCATTTACAATTACTTTATCAAAAAAAACATCTGTAATAGGTTTAGCTTCACCTAGTATTTTTAAAGTTTCTTCATAATTTTCAATTTTTTTTGTACTCAAAAAATAATTTTGGATTTCACTTACTTTTTTATATAAATTTTTTTCTTCATCTTTTAGGAAAAATAGAGGGTCTGGCTGTCCTGAAAATTTTTTGTTATTTAACTCTTGCCCAATAATATTGGATGCTCTTTTATACGAACCAATAATATTTTTACATACATCTTTGGAAATATTCTTATTTACAATTGAACACTTTTTATAAAGTGCTAAAAAATTATTACCAGTTCTTGAAGCGTCTACCGCATCAATAATATCATTCCTTATTTTTTTTTCCTTTAAAATATTTTTAAATCTTTCGCTTAAAAAAATCAAAACTTCTTTTGTGATTGAATCATTTGTAAATTTTGTATTTTGTTTTTCATAAATGGTGATAGAATTGTTAATTAAAGATTTTAAGTCAATTATTATTTTATTCTCAATTATTATTCTTAATAAACCTATAGCAGTTCTTCTCAATGCAAACGGATCTTTAGAGCTTGTTGGTTTTTCATTAATGCCAAAAAATCCAACTAACATATCAATTTTGTCGATTAGTGACACAGCTATACTAATGGGCTTTTTTGGAATCTCGCTATGTGGTCCGTTGGGCAAATAATGTTCACTTATTGCTAATGAAATATCCTTATCAAAACCTTGTTCAGCAGCAAAGTATTTGCCCATCACTCCTTGCAGTTCAGGATATTCTCCCACGAGATCAGAAACTAAGTCAGCTTTACAAATTGATGAAGCTATTTCAGTTTTTTCTTTACTTAAATTTAACTCATCCGAAATTAACCCAGCAAGATTACGCAATCGTTGAGTTTTATCGTAAAAAGAACCTAGTTGATTAAAAAACGATAAATTTTTTAATTTTCCTACTTGTTTTACAAGATTTTGATTCTTATTTTTATCCCAAAAAAATTTAGCATCAGATAGTCTTGCTTCGATCACTCTTTGATTTCCAGTTTTAATAAACCCTTTGGTATCAGGTAAATTCGCAACGATTAAAAATAGGTTTGTTAATTTGTTATTTTTTTCAAAAATTGGAAAATACTTTTGATGTTGTTGCATCGTAACAATTAAAATTTCTTGTGGAACATTTAAATAAATTTCATCAAATTTACATAATATAATATTTGGATTCTCAACTAAATTAACTACTTCATCAACTAACTTTTCATTAAAGTCGCTCTTTAAACCTCTAATATTACAAATATTATTCGTTTTTTTAATTATTAAAATTTTTCTTTTTTCCTGATCTAAAATAATACTTTGAGATTTAAGAACATCTAAATAAGACTTAAAACTTTCTATTTTTTTTAATTTTAAATCATCCACTGAATCTAAAGATATTAAATTACTACTTTTTAAATGAAAAAATTTAAACTCTACTATTTGACTATTAAATAATGCTACAATAGATTTTAAGGGCCTTCCCCAATTTAAATCATAAGTCGACCATTTCATTGACTTTTTCCAAGAGTAAGATTTGAATGTTTCTGGTATAATGGATTTTAATTCTGTCAAAACATCTATATTTTGAGATGGAGTCTCTGCAAAATAAAATTCTCCTTTATCTATTTCTTTTTTATAAACATCTGTTTTTTTTAAATTATTAGATTTTATAAAACCAGTTAAAGCTAGTTCTGAAGATTCTGTTTTTGGTCCTTTTATAACTTTTCCTTTTTGTTCAACTTTTTCAGGAATTCCTTCCGCAAAAAAAACAAGTCTTGTGGGTGTTGAAAAAGTTTTGCATGATTTAAAGCTAATATTTTTTTTGCTTAATTTTTCTTCTAGTATCCTCTTACCTTTTTCTCTAAAATCTGATTGTAATTTTCCAGGAATTTCTTCACTAAATAGCTCAATAAACAATTCAGCCATTTCTACTTTTGGCTTTCTAGCCAGCTTTTTCCTGACCCTTTAGCTAATTCTCTTATTCTTGAAATATATTCTGTTCTTTGAGCTACGCCTATAACACCTCGTGCATCTAATAAATTAAAAATATGGCTAGCTTTCAAACATTGGTCATAAGCTGGCAAAGAAAGTTTCTTTTCTAATAAGTTTTTACATTCAGCTTCAGCAATTTGAAAATTTTTTAACAAACTGTCTGTGTTAGCAAATTCAAAATTATATGATGAAAATTCTTTTTCTGCTTGGTAAAAAACGTCTTTATATTTTATTCCTTCGTTGTTCCAAACAAGATCAAATACATTATTTTTTCCCTGAGTGAACATGCATATTCTTTCTAATCCATAAGTAAGCTCTACAGAAATTGGGTTACACTCAATACCTGTCATTTGTTGAAAATAAGTAAATTGTGTTATTTCCATTCCATCACACCATACTTCCCAACCACGTCCTGCTGCTCCAAGAGTAGGACTTTCCCAATCATCTTCAACAAATCTTATATCGTGTTCGGTATGATTAATTCCTATTGTTGACAAACTTTTTAAAAAAATTTTTTTTATTTCATCGGGAGAAGGTTTAATTATGACTTGAAATTGATAATAGTGTTGTAAACGATTAGGATTCTTTCCGTATCTTCCATCTGTTGGTCTTCGTGAAGGTTGGACATAAGCAGCTTTCCAGGGTTTTGTGCCTAATGACCGTAATGTGGTGGCGGGATGAAAAGTGCCAGCTCCCACCTCAATGTCATAAGGTTGCAAGAGCACACATCCATAGTTTCCCCAAAATTTTTGTAAATTCAATATTGTTTCTTGAAAATTTACTGGAGTTGGTTTAATTTTTTTCTTTTTTAATTCTTTTGTTTTAGACATTTATAAACCAAATTTTTGCCATTGGGATCTTTCTTCTAAAATATTTGCAATACTATCAACTTGATTATTGACAGATGCAGATAATTTTTTTTCTATAAAACCTTTTGGTTTTTCGAGTTTTTGAATTAAAACATCTTCTCCAAATTTTTCTTTTAAAATTTCATCAGCATTTCCAATTCCATCTATTAATCCTAATTTTAAAGAAGTGGATCCAGACCAAAACTCACCTGTAAAAGTGTTGTTTTTTTCAATATCTATTAGCTTTGAAGATCTGCTAGCTTTAACAACGTTTATAAAATCTGAATGTAGTTCTAATTGTATTTTTTTTAATCTTTCAATATCTTCTTCTTTTTCTGCCACAAAAGGATCGAGAGTACTTTTGTTTTTGCCTGCAGTATAAACTCTTCTTTCAATTCCTATTTTTTTAATAGCATCCTGAAATCCAAAAGATGCAGAAATTACACCAATTGATCCAACAATTGAACTCGAGTTTGCATAAATTTCATCGCCTGCACATGCAATTAAATAACCTCCGGACGCGGCTACATCTTCAGCAAAAACTAAAACTTTTTTCTTATTTTTTTTGGCTAGCTTTTTTATATAACTGTATATTAAGTGTGATTGTACTGGCGACCCTCCAGGCGAATTTATTGATATTGCAATTGCCAAAGCTTTTTTATACGCAAAAGCTTTATCAATAATTTCTTGTTGGCCAACAAAGTTTATGCCTTGTTTAAATCTACCAACTGACCCTATAACTCCAGACAACCTAATATGAGGAACTATTTTTTTCTTTTTAAAAATTTTTAAAATTGAAAACATTTGAAGATATATATTCTAATTATCATAGTTTTTAGATTCTTTAAAAGTTTAAGTAAAGTTTTAAAAGCTACCTTAGGTTGTAATTTTTTAGGTGCGTCATTAGTGATTAAAAAAGTTTTTTTTAATAAAAAATAAAAGCTATAATCTGTTAAATGGGCTTAGTAATACCTTTAAAAAAAGAATTGAATAATTCTTACATGGATCTTAAAAATCTAGTTGGAAACAGGCTGGACGATGTTAGCCAGGTAATAAAATACAAACTAGAAAGTAAAATAAGTTTGATCCACAAAATGACAGACTACCAATTAAAATCAGGTGGAAAAAGAATCAGACCTTTATTAACTTTAGCTTCATCAAAATTATGTGGTTACAGAGATGGTGATAGAGATATTAATTTAGCTGCTTGTGTTGAATTAATTCATAGTGCAACATTGCTGCACGATGATGTAATAGACAGCAGTGAACTTAGAAGAGGAGTTAAAACTTCAAATTCAATTTGGGGAAATCAATCTTCTATATTAGTTGGAGACTATTTATTTAGCCGTTGTTTTGAAATGATGGTTGAAGATGGTTCTAATGAAATATTAAAGCTACTATCATCAACATCGTCGACCATAGCTCAAGGCGAGGTTTTGCAATTAGAACATAAAGGTGAAATAGATTTACTTGAAGAAACTTATTTTAATATAATAAGTATGAAAACCGCTGCTCTATTTGCTGCCGCAACTAGAGTTGGAGCGTGTATTGGAAATAGAAGTAAAAAAGAAAAAGATGCTTTGGAGTCTTATGGAAAAAATCTTGGCTTAGCATTTCAAATTGCTGATGATGCTTTAGATTATTTATCTACAAAAACAATTTTTGGAAAAGAGATTGGAAAAGATTTTTTTGAAGGAAAAACTACATTACCTTTAGTTATTATTTTTCAAAAAGCTAATAGCGAAGAGAAGAAATTTCTTACAGATCTATTTAAAAAGGAAGAAAGAAATGAGGATGATTTTAGCGAAACATTAGCTCTAATAAATAAATATAAAGCAGTTGAAGTTAGTTTAAAAAGGGCGGAGTATTTTGTTAATGTTTCTTATGATGCTCTAGGTATATTTCAAGACGGCAAGGAGAAAAAAATTCTACAAAATTTAACTAGTTTCAGTCTTAACAGGTCTTTTTAAGGATATAAAATTTCTTTTTTCCAATCATTTTTAATTTTATTATACTTCAATCTTTCATGTATTCTATATTGGTCTCCTAACCAAAACTCTACTGAAGAAGGCTTTAGGCACCATCCAGACCAATGCTTGGGTCGTGGTAAAATTTTTTCATCTTTATATTTTTGTTTAAATTCATTTATTTTATCTAAAAATTCTTTTCTTACCTTCATAACTTTTGATTGATCTGATGCCCACGCTCCTATTCTACTTTCATATGGTCTGCTGTTAAAATAAAGATCTGCCTCATTATCTTCTATTTGTTTTACCCCACCTTTAATCCTTACTTGCCTTTGAAGACTTTTCCAATGAAAGCACATAGCTGCTTCTGGATGGTTTTTAAGATCCTGGCTTTTTGGGCTGTTAAAGTTTGTATAAAAAACGAATCCTTTTGAGCTTAACCCCTTTAAAAGAACCATTCTTACATTAGGTTCGTTTTTTTTATTTACTGTAGCTAAAGACAAGGCGTTTGGATCATTTATCTCCTTTTTTTCAGCCTCTAACATCCATATTTTAAACAATTCTATAGGATCGTCCATATCCATAAAGCAAGAGTCTAATCCTAATAAGTTTTTTTGATTCATAAAACAGTCAAAATATTCTATATAATACAATCTAATGTCATTTAACACTTTTGGAAAGATATTTCGATTTACAACATGGGGAGAATCTCATGGCCCTGCCATAGGATGCGTAGTGGATGGGTGTCCTCCAAATATATCCTTATCAGAAAAGGATATTATGAAAGATATGAGCCGAAGACGGCCAGGACAGTCAAAATTCACAACCCAAAGAAAAGAATCTGATTCTGTTAAAATTTTATCAGGAGTATTTCAAGGTAAGACAACTGGCGCTCCAATTTCTATGATAATTTATAATGAAGATGCTAAGTCAAGGGATTATGAAAGTATTAAAAACAAATTTAGACCTGGTCATGCAGATTATACATATCTTCTAAAATATGGAATAAGAGATTATAGAGGTGGAGGACGACAATCAGCAAGAGAAACTGCTGCCAGAGTGGCTGCTGGTGCTGTTGCAAGAATAACGTTAAATAAATTAATTGGTAAAAAATTTAAAGTAGTTGGAGCTGTTACTCAATTAGGACTGCTGGGTTGTGATAAAAGTAATTGGAATGAAAAAGAAATAAGAAAAAATTCATTTTTTTGTCCTGACAAAAAATCTGTAAAACTTTGGGAAAAGTATTTACTGACAGTTAGAAAATCTGGATCTTCATGTGGTGCAATAATTGAACTAAGAGCTTCAGGCATTCCTGCAGGATTAGGTGCACCTATTTACTCAAAACTAGATGCTGATCTCGCAGGTGCATTAATGAGCATTAATGCTGTTAAGGGAGTAAATGTAGGAGCGGGTATGAGTGCAGCTTTTTTAAGTGGAGAAGAAAATTCTGATGAAATGAAAAAGGTTTCTGGTAAGATAAAATTTAAGTCTAATAATTCTGGAGGTATATTAGGAGGAATTTCATCAGGTCAGGAAATCGTAGCTTCTTTTGCAGTTAAACCAACCTCTTCAATTTTAAATAGTAGAGAAACCATTAATAAAAAAGGAAAAAATACTAAAATTTCTGTAAAAGGTAGGCACGATCCATGTGTTGGGATCAGAGCAGTGCCTATTGGTGAAGCTATGATGTCTTGCGTTATATTAGATCACTATTTATTAAACAAAGCTCAGTGTAGCTAAGAATTTGCATTGCCCATTAAATTAACCATTAATACTCCAGCTACAATCAATGCTAAACCAACTATGGTAAAAATGTTTGGTATTTGATTATATTTAATAATTCCAACGACTACAGTTGCTATAATTGCCAATCCTGCAAACGATGCATAAGTGATTCCTATAGGTAATGTTTTCATAACCATGGATAATGCATACATGCATAAAACTATTGTTATTGCTGTAACAATACTTGGCATTAAAATAGTAAAACCTTCTGCACTTTTTGCAAAGCTATTTGAGGTAACTCCTAAAAAAACTGCTAATACTAAAAATAAATATGATGTTGTAACACTCATTTTATTTATTATTTATATTTTTTATTTTTGGAATCACAATATTTGATTTTAGTGCATCTATAACTTTTTGTTCTATTGCTTTAGCATCAAGACCAGCAACTTTATACATATTTTCTGGAGTATCTTGATTAATAAATTGATCGGGCAAAATCATAGATCTTATTTTTAATCCTTTATCAAAAATCCCTCTTTCAGCAAGCATCTGAAATACATGGGATCCAAAACCACCGATAGAACCTTCTTCAATAGTAATTAAAACTTCGTGATTTAAACAAAGATCCATAATTAATTTTTTGTCCAGGGGTTTTGCAAACCTGGCGTCGGCAACAGTTGTTGAAATTCCTTTAATCTCTAATATCTCTGCAGCTTTAAGGCTTTCCATCAACCTTCCTCCAAAACTTAATATTGCAACTTTTTTTCCCTCTTTAACAATTTTACCTTCTCCAATTTTTAAAATTTCATTTATATCAGGAAGCTTAACTCCTAACCCATTTCCTCTTGGATATCTGAATGCTGACGGTCTATCATTAATACTTACTGATGTATTTATCATTTTAACTAATTCAGCTTCATCGCTAGCGCCCATCACAACAAAATTTGGTAATGTAGATAAATAAGTAATATCAAATGATCCAGCATGTGTTGGTCCGTCCGCTCCAACCAAACCCGCCCTATCAATTGCAAAACGCACAGGAAGATTTTGAATAGCTACATCATGAACAACTTGGTCATACGCTCTTTGAAGAAAAGTGGAATATATTGCAACAAAAGGTTTATAAGATTCTGTAGCCAATCCAGCGGCAAATGTTACCGCATGCTGTTCTGCTATTCCTACGTCAAACATTCTGTCAGGAAATTTTTTTCCAAAAATATCCATTCCTGTTCCTCCTGGCATAGCACCAGTTATTCCTACAATTTTAGTATCATTTTCAGCATGTTTAACTAAAGTGTTTGCAAAAACTTTAGTGTAGGATGGAATATCAGTCTTGGATTTAGTTTGTTCTCCAGTAACAACATTAAATTTATTAACACCATGATATTTATCTCTAGAATCCTCAGCTGGTTTATACCCTTTGCCTTTTTTAGTTACAGTATGGATTAGAATAGGACCATTATGTTTAGAATTTTTTATATTTTTTAAAACTGGAATCAAAGTATTTAAATTATGTCCATCTATCGGTCCAACATAATAGAACCCTAATTCGTTAAAGAGTGTTCCTCCAGAAACAATATCTCTTAAGAATTCTTCAGCTTTTCCTGCTTTATCTTTAAATCTTTTTGAGAAAGCTGAAGTAACCATTTTTACAGTTTCTCTTAAATTAAAATAAGTTTTTCCTGAAAGCAATCTAACTAAATATGAACTCATTGCTCCTACTGGTGGCGCAATAGACATGTCGTTATCATTAAGTATTACTATTAGTTTTGATTTCATAGCTCCAGCATTATTCATTGCTTCGTAGGCCATGCCTGCACTCATTGCTCCATCTCCAATTACCGCAACAACATGGTTAGAATTATTTGATAAATTTTTTGCAACAGCCATCCCCAACGTAGAAGAAATAGAAGTTGAACTATGGGCGGCACCAAAAGGATCATACTCACTTTCAGACCTCTTAGTAAAACCAGATAGACCCTCACCTTTTCTTAAGGTTCTAATTCTGTCTCTTCTACCAGTTATTATTTTATGTGGGTAAGTTTGGTGACCAACATCCCATACCAACTTATCTTTTGGTGTATCGAAAACATAGTGTAGCGCAATAGTTAATTCCACAACACCTAAACCAGCACCCAAATGTCCACCAGTTGTTGAAACTACATCTATTAATTCTTCTCTAAGTTCTTTTGCTAACTTTGGTAAATCTTCTTTTGATAATTTTCTTAAATCAGAAGGGTACTTAACCTGATCTAGCAATTTTGTTTCATTCATTAAAACTCTCTTTTTAATATAAATTCTACTGATTGTAATAAATCCTGTGATTTAATACCATAATTTTTAATTTTTTTATTAATTTTATTTTGCAAAATACTTGCAAAGTTTAAAGTTTTTTTATATCCCATAACATTAACAAGGTTTGGTTTTCCTTTATTTTTATCTCTTTTAGTAGGTTTACCAACAATTTTACTATCTCCTTGAAAATCAATTAAGTCATCAGCAACTTGAAACAACAATCCTATATCTAAACCTATAATTTTTAATTTTTTTCTTTTTTTGATGCTTTGGTTTTTAATAATTCCTACGCTTTCACAACAAAATGCGAACAATTTTCCAGTTTTATTATTTTGAATATCTATAACCTTTTTTTTTGTACTTTTTTTATTTTCTAAAGTAAGATCAAAATATTGTCCACCTGCAAGTCCCGAAAAACCAGAATAAATTGCTAATGTTTTAACTAAATCATTTTTTACTCTTGAAGAAAGCTTTAAATCACTACTTGTTAATATTTCAAATGCTAATGTAAGCAAAGAATTTCCAGCAAGTATTGCTGTAAATTCATTAAATTTTTTATGTGTAGATAATTTTCCTCTTCTCAAATCGTCATTATCCATTGATGGTAAATCGTCATGTATTAATGAGTAAGCATGAATACACTCGACTGCAGCACCAATGATTATGAGTTTTTTATAGTTAATATTGTAGATTTTACCTGTATTAATTATAATAGCTGATCTAAATCTTTTTCCACCTGAAAAAAGACCATATCTCATGGGTTTAATTAAATACTCATATTTTTTTTGTTTAGAAAAAATTTTTTTTAAATAAACATTTGTGTCATTCGCAATAATGCTTAGTTTTTGAGAAAAATTATCCATAATTTAGTTATTTTTTTTTAAAGGTTTATTAATTGTATCTAATTTCGGACTTCTAATTTTACCTAACTTTTCTTTAAATTTTTCCTGTATATAATGATTTAATTGAATCATCCTATTATATTGATCAATTGATTGTTTCAGATCAGTTTCTGTATTTTCTAAATTTGATATTATGTCTTTAATCTCATTTTGAGCTTCTTTTATTGATTTTGATTTTATATCGTCTGGAATATTTTTTGATTTCATAATATATCCGTATAGTAATTAATTTATGAAAAATATCTATTTAAATATATATAAGCCAAATTCGAAGAGCTTAAAAAAAGCAAAAAAAAGCTTAGAAAATAATAATGTAATTGGCTTGCCGACTGAAACTGTTTATGGGCTGGCTGGAAATGCTTATTCTAATAAATCAGTAAAAAAAATATTTTACTTAAAAAAAAGGCCAGCTTTTAATCCTTTGATAATTCATTTTGAAAATTTAAATGATTTAAAAAATGATGTTGTGGTTAATGATTCATTTATAAAACTATATAAAATTTTATGTCCTGGACCAATAACTTTTATACTAAAAAAAAATCCTAATTCAAAAATTTCAAAGTTTGCATGCGCTAAAGGAGGAACTATTGCTGTAAGGTTTCCCAAACATCCTGTCGCAAGAAAGCTACTTAAAATTTTGAAAGTTCCTCTCGCTGCACCAAGTGCAAATATATCCTCAAAACTTAGTTCAACAAGCGCCCCAGATGTGGTTGATGAATTTGGTGGAAAAATTAAATTTATATTAGACGGAGGAAGATGTAAAATTGGATTAGAATCAACTATTATTGACTTAACAGGTGAACCCACAATCCTTAGGCAGGGGTCAATTACGACTGGAAGAATTAAAAAAATATTAAAAAAAAAAATAAATTTTAATTATAAATTAAAAAAAATTATTAGTCCTGGGCATCTTAAATCACATTATTCTCCTGGGATACCTGTTTATATGAATAGGAAAACATCAAATACTGATGAGGCATTTATTACTTTTGGTAAAAAGTTTAAAAATGCTAAAAATACCTTCAATCTAAGTTTAAATGGTAATTTAAATGAAGCTGCTAATAATTTGTATAAAACTATGAGAAAAATAAAAAAAAAACGATTTAACTCAATATCAATTTGTAAAATTCCTAATCGTGGAATAGGAAACGCAATTAATGAAAGATTAAAAAAAGCATCATATAAATGGAAAAAATAACAATAGAAGTAAGTAATTTAAATAAAAGATATAAAAATTCTTTAGCTGTAAAAAACATGAACTTTAAAATTAATAAAGGTCAAACAATTGGGCTGCTAGGTCCTAATGGATGTGGAAAATCGACAACCATTGGCATGCTATTAGGTTTAATAAAACCTACGACAGGTGATGTAATAATTAATGGAAAAAATATGGAAAGTAATAGAACTAATCTTTTGCAAAAAATGAATTTTATTTCTCCTTATATAGAGCTTCCAAAAAAATTAACTATTGAAGAAAATCTTAAAGTTTATGGCAGAATGTATGGAGTTAAAAATTTAAAACATAAAATTTTAGAATTAATGGAAACATTAAATTTAATGAATTTTAAAAAAAGAAAAACAGGTGAACTATCATCTGGACAAAAAAATAGGGTTTCTTTAGCTAAAGCACTTATAAATGATCCAGAAATACTTCTTTTAGATGAACCAACAGCTAGTCTTGACCCTGATGTTGGTGACTATGTTAGAGGTATTATTGAAAATTTTTCATCTAAAAAACAAAAAACTATTTTAATTGCTTCACATAATATGATTGAAGTTGAAAGATTGTGTGACGAAGTAATGATGATGAAGAATGGTGAAATAATTGATAAAGGTAAAAGCTCTGATTTAATTAGTAAGCATGGAAGAAAAAACCTAGAAGAATTCTTTTTAAAAATTGTAAGGGAAAAAAATGAGATTTTATAGAGTTTATGCATTATTTCTCAGGCACTTTTATTTAATCAAAGGTTCCTTGCCTAGATTGTTGGATCTAATTTATTGGCCAACTATACAAATTATTCTTTGGGGGTTTATTTCAAAGTTTTTTACACTGCATAGTGACTTTTATAACCATACTGCTGGTATAATTTTGAGTGCTGCGATTCTCTATGATTTTTTGTTCCGTTCAAGCATAAGTTTTAATATGTTATTTCTTGAAGAAATTTGGAGTAGAAATTTTACCAACCTATTTATTGCCCCACTTAAAGTTAATGAAATAATAGCTGCTCTCACAGCTACAGCATTAATAAGAACTTTAATTGGAATAATTCCCGCAATACTTCTTGCTTCGCCCTTTTTTGGTATTTCGCTATTCAACTTGGGACCTGCTTTAATACTACTTTTGTTAAGCTTGTATACTTTTGGAATGACGCTAGGACTTCTTGTGGTTTCGGGTCTTCTTAGGTATGGACCTGCTTTTGAAAATGTTGCTTGGTCTTCACTTTTCCTTCTAGCACCACTTGGGTGCATTTATTATCCATTATCTATTTTGCCAGACTGGTTACAAATAATAGCTAAGGGACTACCGTTGGTTTATATATTTGAAGAAGTTCGATCTATTTTATTAAATAACATAGTAAACTATTCAAATATTATGTCAGCATTGATATTAAATCTTATTTATTTTTTATTATCTGTTTTTGTGTTTTATTCCGCTTTTGATGAAGCAAGGAGAAAAGGTACGCTAATAAATGTTGGTGAATAATTGCTGGTGCGCCACATAGGAGTCGAACCTATAACCCCCAGATTCGAAATCTGGTGCTCTATCCAATTGAGCTAGCGGCGCATTACGTATATTGTTTAGAGTATATAATACAATTAATGAAAAAAAATATATTTAATATAACTGTGCCCACTAATTTTAATGGGTATAGAATTGATAAGTTCTTACAAGCACAAGTGGTGGAACTGAGTAGAACTAGACTTCAAGGATTAATACACGACGGTGAAGTAAAGATTAATAATATTGTAACAAAAAATGCTTCAAAAAAAATAAAAGAAGATGACAAAGTAAAAGTTAATTTTCCCCCTCCAAAAGAAACTTTAATTAAACCAAATAAAATACCTTTAGATATATTATACGATGATGAAGACATAATTGTAATTAATAAATCTCCTGGAGTAGTTGTCCACCCTGGTGCAGGAAATTACGAAAAAACAATAGTAAATGGTCTTCTATACAAATATAAAAATAATCTCTCAAGCGTGGGCGGTAGATCTAGACCAGGAATAGTTCATAGAATTGACAAAGACACAAGTGGAGTAATTGTTGTGGCAAAAAATGATAATGCGCACGCAAAACTCTCTGAACAATTTAGCAATCATTCTATTACAAGAATATATGAAGCTTTGGTGTGGGGCGTTCTAAAACCACAAAGTGGAAAAATAAATGAAAAAATATCAAGAAGTATAAAAAATCGGCAGTTGATGTCTGTTAGAAAAGAAAAAGGAAAAACTTCTATAACAAATTATAAAACCTTAGAAATTTATCAAAATTTAAACCTACCGAAAATTAGTCATATAGAATGTCAATTAGAAACTGGAAGAACGCACCAAATAAGAGTACATATGAACTTTAAAGGCAACTCTATTTTGGGAGACAAATCGTATGGTAAAAAAAGAAAGAGATTTAAAACAATTGACCCTAGTATTGAAAAAAAATTAAGCAATTTTACAAGACAAGCTCTACATGCAAAAATTTTAGGATTTTTTCACCCAACAACAGGAAAAAAAATTATTTTTGAAGCAAGAAGACCCCAAGACTTTGATTTATTGATTAAAAGCCTCAAAAAAGCTAGTATTTAGATACCTTGTATTTGCCATAATTTGATACTACATAAGTTACAAAACATGAGTACAAAAACAACTAACACAAACTTACCAACTTTAAGTTCTGAAGGAAGTCTAAATAACTACCTAACTCAGATTAAAAAATTTCCTATTTTAGAAAAAGAAGAAGAATATATGCTAGCCAAAAGTTGGAAAGAACGAGGAGACGTTAAAGCTGCTCAAAAGTTGGTTACTAGTCATTTAAGATTAGTAGCAAAAATAGCAATGGGATATAGAGGTTATGGTTTGCCTGTTAATGAAATGATTTCTGAAGGAAGCATTGGGTTGATGCAAGCTGTAAAAAAATTTGAACCAGAAAAAGGTTTTCGTCTAGCAACTTATGCAATGTGGTGGATAAAAGCTTCTATACAAGAATATGTATTAAGATCGTGGAGTTTAGTAAAAATGGGAACTACTACAGCACAAAAAAAACTTTTTTTTAATTTAAAAAAAATAAAAAACCAATTATCATCAAACTCTACTGGGGATTTAAAAAATGAACACATTGAAGAAATTTCAAAAATATTAAGTGTTAAAAAAGAAGAAGTAGTATCAATGAATAGAAGAATGTTAGGAAAAGAAAAATCTTTAAACGATCCAATAAATGATGAAAATGGTGGAGAATGGATGGACTGGTTAGTAGATGAAAAAATTGATCAAGAATTAGTATTATCTCATGAACAAGAATTTAATCAAAGAAAAAAACTTATGGATAATTCAATAAGCGTTTTAAACACAAGAGAAAAAGAAATATTAACTGCGAGAAAACTTTCGGATAATGCAGCAACCTTAGAAGATTTGAGTAAAAAATATAATATTAGTAGAGAAAGAGTTAGACAAATTGAAACAAAAGCTTTTGAAAAATTACAAAAAACTATGCTTAATGCAACTAAATCAAACAATCTTCTCCAAAAATACTAGTTTTTTTTAAAAGGATTTTCTAAAAGGATAGTATCTTCTCGTCTTGGGCTAGTTGAAATGCTAGATATTTTCACGCCACAATAACTTTTAATAAATTTAATATATTTTTGTGCATTTCTTGGAAGGTCTTTCCATTTTTTTGTTCCACTTGTGTTAGTTAACCAACCATTAAATTTCTTATAAACAGGTTTTGCTCTAGTTTGATCTTCTAAAGAACTTGGAAAGTAATCAATTTTTTTTCCATTGAGCTTATAAGCAACACAAACATACAGATCTTTGAGCTCATCTAAAACATCAATTTTAGTTAAAGCAATTCCTTTTGTTCCAGATATCGTACAAGATTGCTTAACCAGAACAGCATCAAACCATCCACATCTCCTTTTTCTATTAGTAACAGTACCAAATTCTTTTCCTTTTTTTCCAATTTGATTTCCAATTGCATTTTTTAATTCTGTTGGAAAAGGACCTTCTCCTACTCGTGTTGTATAAGCTTTGACTATACTTAATATATAGTTGATGGTATCAGGGCCACACCCCGATCCAGTAGCGGCTGCTCCAGCTACTGTATTAGAAGATGTTACAAATGGATATGTTCCATGATCTATATCAAGAAGCATCCCTTGCGCTCCTTCAAACACAATTGTTTTCTTTTTCTTTTTAAACTCATTTATTTTTTTCCACGTTGGTTTAGAATATTTCAATATTTTTAAAGAAATTTTTTTTAAATCATTCATTAATTTTTTTTTATTTACTAGTTTTGTGTTTAAACCTTTTCTTATAGAATTGTGATGGAATAAAATCATGTCAATTTTTTTTGATAAACTTGCTTTATTTTTAAGATCCATTAATCGGATTCCCCTTCTGCCAACCTTATCTTCGTATGCAGGACCTATACCTCTTCGTGTGGTTCCTATTTTGTCAGTATTTTTTGCATCTTCTCTAATTCTATCAAGCTCGCTATGTAGTGGTAAAATTAACGTTGCATTTTCAGCTATATACAAATTTTTTTCAGTAATTTTTATCCCTTGCTTTTCTATTTGTTTAATTTCATCTAAAAGAGCCCAAGGATCAACTACTACTCCATTACCAATAATTGAAATTTTATTTTTCCTTACGATTCCTGAAGGTAATAATTTTAATTTATATGTAATTCCATTTACTACAAGTGTATGACCAGCATTGTGACCACCTTGAAATCTAACTATTACATCAGCTTTTTCCGAAAGCCAGTCTACAATCTTGCCTTTTCCTTCATCTCCCCATTGAGCTCCTACTACTGTTACGTTAGGCATTGATTTTCCTTAAATTGAATGAAACTAAATGATTTAAAGGTCCAAAACCTTTGCCATATCCTGGTGCTGTTGATATGGCTTGATCCACATATTTAAGAGAAATTTTACATGACTTATAAATATTTATTTTTTGTGACAAACATGTAGCTATTGCAGAAGATAATGTGCAGCCAGTACCATGAGTATGTTTAGTTTTAATTTTTCTTTTTGGAAAAACTTTTATTTTTTTTTTAGAAACCAAAATATCAAAAATCATTTTTTTTTTAAGATGACCACCTTTTAATAACACATTTTTTGCTCCCATGTTGATTATTTTTTTTGCAGCCTTTATCATATCTCTTTCATTTGAAATTTTGTATCCTGTTAAAACTTCTGCTTCTGGGATGTTTGGTGTAATAACATCGCATAGAGGTATGAGTAATTTTTTTAAAAATTTAATTGAATTTCCATTAACTAACCTAGATCCTCCCTTAGCAACCATCACTGGATCAAGGACTATATTTTTTATTTTGTAATTTTTTAAGATTTTATAAACACATTTTATTACATTAGTGTTATGAAGCATGCCAATTTTTATTGCATTTGCTCCAATATCATCTAATACCATTGTGATTTGCTTTTGAAGGTTCTGCACAGGAATAGAATTAATAGCTTTTACACCTATAGTATTTTGACACGTCACAGCAGTTACCGCTGTCATTGCGTAGCTGCCAAGAGCTGTTACTGTTTTAATGTCTGCTTGAATGCCTGCGCCACCTGAAGAATCAGAGCCAGCAATAATCAACACTTTTGACTTAATTTTCACTTTTTATAGATCTCTTAATTATATTTATGCACTTATAAATTAAATCTTTATCTTCAGACTCACCCATGATCCGTATTTTAGGTTCAGTTCCTGATTTTCTTATTAACAATCTTCCATAATTATTCATAATTTTATTAGCTTTCTTAATTGCTCTCTTACAATGAATTTTGTTAATTATGTTTTTATTTGCAATATCTACATTTTCTAATATTTGAGGAAGGGGAGTAAAAAGATTAAATACTTTACTAGCTTTTTTTCCTTTTCTTAATGAAAACAAAACTTCTAGGGCTACCATTAGTCCGTCGCCGGTTGTAGCAAACTTTCCAAGTATTATATGTCCAGATTGTTCTCCACCTAAATTAAAATTTAGCTTTTTCATTTTTTCTTTTACATATCTATCGCCAACTTTAGATCTAACAAATTTAATTTTTTCATTTTTTAAAAAACTCTCTAACCCATAATTTGACATCAAAGTTCCAATCACTCCTCCCTTTAATATTTTTTTTAATTTCCATCTTCGTGCTAGCATAGCAATAATTTGATCACCATCTATAATTTTACCATTTTCATCACACATAATAATTCTGTCAGCGTCACCATCAAATGCAATGCCAACATGTGCTTTATTTTTTTTAACTGCTGACTGAATCCTTTCCGGAAAAGTTGATCCACACTTTTCATTAATATTAAATCCATTAGGCTCTACACCAATTGTAATTACTTTTGCCCCAAGCGTTTTAAGTAATTTAGGAGCAGCTATATAACTTGCTCCATTTCCACAATCTAAAACTATTTTTGTGCCTCTCAAATTAAAATTATTTGGAAAATTTTTTTTTAAAATTTTAATGTATTTATTATTGCCATCTTCCAATCTTTTAACTCTACCCAGTAATCTAGGATTTGTGAGTTGTTTTGTGCTTTTAGCATCTATAAGTTTTTCTATCTTTTTTTCTATTGAATCTGATAACTTCATTCCGTCAGGTCCAAACAATTTGAGACCATTATCAAAAAAAGGATTGTGAGATGCAGTTATCATAATACCCATATTTGCTTTCATTGATTTAGTTAACATTGCTAGTCCATTTGTCGGAAGTGGACCCAATGTGAATATGTGCATGCCTCCGGAAGTCAGACCTGACACAAGAGCTGGTTCTAGCGTATACCCAGATAATCTTGTATCTTTTGCTATTATTGCTATCTGTTTATTTTTCTTTTGATTTTTAAAATAAGTTGCTGCTGCTAATCCAAACTTGAAAAATTTTTCTCCAGTGATGTTGCCTTGATTGACGGTTCCTCTGATACCGTCTGTTCCAAAATATTTTTTAGCCATGAATTAATTTGTATTTAAAATTTTATTAAAAACTAATATTCCTTGATTAATTTCTTTAACATTATGAACTCTGAATAACTGAACTCCTTGTGAAAGTCCATACAACACTGAGGCAATAGTACCTCCTGTTCGATCTGCTGTGTCAAATTTTGTTACAATATGTTCTATAAATCTTTTTCGTGAAGTTCCAATCAATATAGGACAGCCTAGACTATGAAGTAATGAAATTTTAGACATAATTCTTAGATTATGTTTTAAATTTTTTCCAAATCCTATACCAGGATCTATTATAATAAGATTCTTGTCATATTTTTTTTTTATTAGCGAATTAATTTTTTCTTCAAAGAAATCATAAACATCAAGTAAAGCATCGTCATACCTTGGATTTTTTTGCATTGTTTGGGGAGCGCCTTGCATGTGATGTAAAATAAAAGGAATTTTTTTTTCATTTATAACTTTGAAAGATTTTTTATCAAAATTTAACCCAGAAACATCATTAATAATATCAACATTATTTTCTATTCCTTTTTCCATAACATAAGATTTTCTTGTATCTAAAGATAACGGTATATTTGAAAAATATTTTTTAAATTTTATAATAAAATTTTTGACTCTACTCCATTCTTTTTTTTTACTAATGGTTTTTGATCCTGGCTTAGTCGACTCTCCACCTACATCAATAATTTGTGCTCCACTTTTTATCATATGTAAAGCTTGTTTAAAGGCTTTTGATTTATTAAAATACAAACCTCCGTCGGAAAAACTGTCAGGAGTTATATTAAGAATACCCATAATTTGTGGATTGTTAAATTTTATCCCTAAAGAAGTTTTTCGTTTCGATGTTATTTTTTTTAAATCTTGTTTTACGCTATTAAGTAATAATTTTTTAAACTTTTTTATATTTTTAATAGAATGATAGCTGCTTTTAATTAACTTTTTTTTATTTCTTATAATTATTTCGACTTGATCAAAAGCTATTTTTGGGTTTCCTGCTAGTGATAAAGCTTTTTTATTATTAATAAGTTTTTTTGCATTATTCCCATAATAGAAATTACACGGTCTTGTGTAATATTTTTGCATTAAAAGTTAATGTGCAGTTTTTGGCTTTAAACCTAATGACCCTAAGGATGAAGTTTCCTCTTTATTGTAAACATCTTTATCAACTGTTCTTTTTGGTTCAATATTTTTTAATATTAAATCCTTTATCTCATCACCGCTCAAAGTTTCGTACATAAGAAGTGCTTTAGCTAATTTATGCAAATCATCAATCTTTTCAGTAAGTATTTTTTTTGCTCTTTGGTAGCCTGTATCTACAATTTTTTTAATTTCGATATCAACTTTTCTTGAAGTATCTTCCGACATGTGTGTTTGTCTTGCAATTTGTCTTCCTAGGAAAACTTCATCCTCATTGTCTCCATATGATAAAGGTCCTAACTCAGCGCTCATTCCATATTTTGTTACCATATCTTTTGCTAACTTTGTTGCCATTGATATATCTGAAGAAGCTCCTGATGTCACTTTTTCATGACCAAAGATCATTTCTTCAGCTACTCTACCACCCATAGCTTTTGAGATGTTTGCTTCCATATATTCTCTAGTATGAGAATATTTATCTCTTTCTGGCAAAGTCCAGACTACGCCTAAAGCTCTTCCTCTTGGAATGATTGTTGCTTTGTGAATTGGATCAGAAGCTTTTTCGTTTAAAGCAATAATTGCGTGACCCCCTTCATGATATGCAGTTAATTTTTTATCATCATCTGTCATAACCATTGATCTTCTTTCGGCGCCCATCATCACTTTATCTTTTGCCTCTTCAATGTCGATCATAGTAACAATTCTTTTATTTTTTCTAGCAGCTAATAAAGCTGACTCATTACATAAATTTGCTAAATCTGCTCCTGAAAAACCTGGTGTTCCTCTTGCTATAGTTCTTAACTTAACATCTGGTCCAACATTTATTTTTTTAATATGTACTTTTAAAATCGCTTCTCTTCCAATTATATCAGGATTAGCGACCACAACTTGCCTATCAAATCTTCCTGGTCTAAGCAAAGCAGGGTCTAAAACATCAGGTCTGTTAGTTGCCGCAATTATTATTACACCTTCGTTTGTTTCAAAGCCATCCATTTCAACAAGTAATTGATTTAATGTTTGTTCTCTCTCATCGTTTCCTCCTCCAAGGCCAGCTCCTCTACTTCTTCCCACGGCATCTATCTCGTCTATAAAAATTATGCAAGGTGCATTTTTTTTTCCTTGCTCCATCATATCTCTTACTCTTGCAGCTCCTACACCAACAAACATTTCAACAAAATCTGAACCTGAGATTGTAAAAAAAGGCACATCCGCTTCGCCCGCTATTGCTTTTGCAAGTAAAGTTTTTCCAGTGCCTGGAGGACCAATTAAAAGTGCTCCTTTTGGAATTTTTCCACCAAGTCTTTTAAATTTTCTAGGGTCTCTCAAAAATTCTATTATTTCTTCAACTTCTTCCTTTGCTTCATCAATTCCAGCAACATCATTAAATGTTACCTTTCCTCTAGCCTCAGATAAAAGTTTTGCTTTGGATTTTCCAAAGCCCATCGCTCCCCCTTTTCCACCTTGCATTTGACGCATAAAAAATATCCATACAGCAATAAGTAAAAGCATTGGAAACCATGAAAGCAAAACTCCTAATATTGAAGGCATTTTATCTTCAAGCGGTGCCGCTGTTATACTCACACCTTTTGAAGTTAATTTTTCAACTAAATTTGGATCGTTTGGAGCGTAAGTTTTAAAGACTTTTCCATCTGATAATAGCCCATTAATATTATTACCTTGAATTTCTACTTGAACAACTCTGCCATTATCAATATTTGTTAAAAATTCAGAGAAAGTCATTTTGTCTGAAATCGTAGTATTTTTAGGGTTTTGGAATAATTGAAAAAGCCCCATAACGAGGGCAACTATAACTCCCCACATCATCAAATTTTTTAAATTCATATTACTTTAAAGATAATCATTATTTTTAAGTAAACAAGTGGGTATTTGGTACCATATATTAATAAAACTCATATTTTTGAGGTTGATTGTGGGTTTTTCTTATTTTTTAACTCTTTTATAATTACAATAGAATTATTTCTTTCTTCAATAGTGCACCCACCTAAAGTTGATTTTATAAAATTTTTTCTTTTTAACCTCTCAATTAAGCTTACAATTTTTTTAGATCTTGGTGGATAATATGTGCCTGACACAAGTGACAAGACGTCAGAAAAGGATTTAAAAATAACTTCTCCAGCTTCCTGCTTAAATATTTTTTTACTTATTGTGCATATGTTTTTAGAGGAAAAAGAAGCATGCTTATTTAATGATTCATTTTTATAAAAATTTATTGCTTGGTTTGCAGATATAAGATTATTCACCGTTTTAATAATTTTTCTAGTATCCAAACCTTCTTTCTCCATGCTTCTTTTATATTTTCTTACTCTTACGCGTAAAAATTTTTCATCTTTATTTGAGGGATCCTTAATATAATTTTTAAAATAATTTAAAGTAACATATTTTAAATCCTTTTTTTGAAACATCAAAAAAGGTCTTATAATTTTTAGACTTTTACTATAATTCACTTCAGTCGCCATAGATGATAAACCAGTTAAACCACTGCCTCTTAACAATCTTATAAAAAAATTTTCTATTTGATCATCTTCATGGTGGGCAGTAGTTAAATACTTGATTTTATTTTTTATACAGTAATTGGATATTAAAAAATACCTTAAATCCCTTGCATTTTTTTGTATATTTTTTATTGGAACATTTCCTTTCCATTTTAATATTACACTAGAAATTTTATTTTTTTTTAAAATGGTCTTAACTTTTAACGCTTCTTTATGAGATTCTTTTCTAAGATTGTGGTCTACTATCAAAACATGAATTTTGATTCTGAACTCCTGTGAATAAATTTTACTAAAATAAGCTAAACACAAGCTGTCTGCACCACCAGACACAGCTAAAGCAAAATCTTTAACTTTAATATTTTTAAAGAGTTCGTGTTTAAATTTTTCGTAAAAATTTAGAATTTTAGAGTTTTTAAATAATAATTTATTACTTTTAACTTTTTTTATCGCAATTGAATTTTTTCTTTTCATATTCAGATTTTTGAATAACAGATTGATTTGCTTTCGGATATTGCTTTTTTACTCCTAGAATCATTGAGCACCCCTGTTCTTTTTCACCAATCTGAACCAGCATAACGCCTAGTTTAAGTAAATTGACTGGCGCCTTGCTACTCTTTGGGTATTTTTGATATCCATTTAAATATGCTGTTGCTGCATCTTGATAAAGTTGCCTGACTCTAAAAGTTTCACCATACCAATATTGTGCATTTCCTGCCAATTCATGATTTGGATTTCCATCAACAAACTCTCTTAAGGCTATTTCTGCAGTTTCATAATCTCCCACTTTTACAAAACTTACTGCAAATTTATACTGTTCTTCTGGAGTGGTGTCTGGCAGAATTTTTTCTGCTCTAGAAGCACTTTCAGTTATTACTGTGCCGGCAGATTCTACTGACTGAGTTTGCTGAACTTTCTCTAATGCGGCTAAATCTGAATCTGATACACCTCCTAAATCTTGAGCTTCACTGCTGCCTGGTAATTTTTTAATTTTATTTTTAACTAAACTGTTATCGCTATTAATTCCATTTGTTTCTAAATCTTGAAAACGTATCTGATTATCTGATTGAACTTTTGTAATTCTGCTAGATATTTTATCTAATTTAAAGTTAATTTCTTCAAAGTTATTTGTTAAAATCTGAAACTGCTCTTCTAATTCTGAAAGTTTTAATAAATGCTTTGTCAAAACATCGTTGCTTCCATCTGATAAATTTATACTTTTAGAGCCACTTCTTAAATCTTCGCTATAAACAGCTTTTTCTAAAGTTTTTAAATCATCTTTTAATTGTTTTAGTACCGTCTCTATCTCATCAGAATAAACTTTGTGTGAATTCAAAATAATTAGTAAAAAAATTAAAATTGTATTAATGGTTAATTTAATAATTTTGTTCATAGATTATGTGATGTTTAATAAAAAATAAGGCAAAAAAAAGACCCGCAAAATTTAATTTTGCAGGTCTTTTTAAATTTTATTTTTATATTAGTTAGCTTTGACTGTAACTGATCTTCTATTTTGAGACCAAGCTAATGGAGTTGAACCAGAATTTACTGGTCTTTCTTTTCCATAACTAATAACTGATAGTCTGCTTCCAGAAATACCATAAGTCATTAAATAATCTTTAGCTGCATTAGCTCTTCTTTCGCCAAGCGCTAAGTTATATTCTCTTGTGCCTCTTTCATCAGCATGACCTTCAATTGTAAAAGTAAGATCTTTTTTCTTTCTCATCCAAGCAGCTTGTTTTCTTAGTATATCTCGAGCTGCTGTTGTTAAAGTCGATTTATTAGATGCGAAGAAAACTCTATCAGCAACCCCTGTTGCTAAATATTCAATAGTAGCACTTCCCGTATAAACATCCCCTTGCATTTTTCCAGATTTTTTTGTCCCAGAAGCGCAAGCAGTTAAAGTTAAACCCGCAGCAATTATTATTAAAAACTTTTTTAAATTCATAAAATTTCTCCTAATTATTATTTTTTAATCTATCTGATTTAGTTCTAATACAACATTTCAAAATACCGTTCAAGTTGCAAGTCTAATTTTTGCGCTATTAATGCTTACTTTGACAATAAAGAGGACCAAGATGGGTCTGAACCGTCAGTTTCAGTCTTAATTAGTCTTTCATTGTACCCGGTTAGGTCAATGGACCATAATTTAGTTGAAAATCCTTTGCCATCAGAATCTGTTTTTGTTTCTCTATAAAAAACTAAAACTCTTCCGTTTGGAGACCAAGAAGGCGCCTCCTGGTAAAAATTTTCAGTTAATAGTCTTTCTCCACTACCATCGGGTCTCATAACTCCGATAAAAAACTTTCCTTTATGAACTTTTGTAAATGCAATAAGATCTCCTCTTGGGGACCACACAGGCGTTCCATATAATCCTTTTCCAAATGTTATTCTTTTAACTTGGGAACCATCACTTCTCATTACATAAATTTGTTGTAAACCACTTCTGTCAGAGTTAAAGCAGATATATTTGCCGTCTGGAGAATAAGAAGGAGAAGTGTCAATAGATGTATGGTCTGTAATTTTTTCAACAACACGATCCTTTAAATTCATTGTATAAATATCTGAGTTTCCGTCTTTTGCAAAACTCATAATAATTTTTTCTCCATTAGGAGAAAATCTTGGAGCAAAAGTCATTCCTGGAAAATCACCAACAACTTCTTGAACACCAGTTTCTATATCAAGTAAATATACACGTGGTAAATTTTTAAAATAAGATAAATAAGTTACTAACTGATTTTTTGGACTAAATCGTGGAGTTAGCACTAGCTCGTTTCCTAAAGTTAAATATTTAATATTAGCGCCATCTTGATCCATGATTGCTAATTTTTTTACTCTTTGAGTTTTCTCTCCAGTTTCAGAAACATAAATAATACGTGTATCGAAATAACCTTCTTCACCGGTTAGTCTTTGATAAATTTTATCTGAAATTATATGAGCTACTCTTCTCCAGTTATCTGGTGTTGTGGAAAACGCAAGAGCAACCATTTCTTTTGCTGCCACCACATCCCATAATCTAAACTCTGCTCTTAGTTTATCTTCTGAGATTGTCACTTTGCCAGTTACTAAAGCTTGAGCTTTTATTAATCTCCAATCTTCAAATCTTGGTTTGATGTGGGCCACATCTGGATTTTGAACAAAAGATTCTTTTTTAAGAGGGTTAAATAGTCCAGACCTTTTAAAATTTTTTTCAATAACTTTTGCAATCTCTTCTCCAATATTCTTTATTATTTTTCCGTTTTGTGTAATGTCTTCTGAGCCAGGCTCAATATAAAGAGGTGAAACAGCAATTGGTAAAGGGTCAAGGTTTCCTCTAGTTATGTCAACTTCAACTATTGCATAAAGAGAATTGTTAAAAGCAAATAAATAAAAAATAATTAATAATATTTTTTTCATAGTTATCCTTTCAACATTTCGTTAGCATCAAAGTTCAATTGTAAATCTTTCCATTTTTCATATCCGGTAGGCGGAACTCTAAGTGGTTGACAAATTCTAATTGCTCTTAGAGCGCTTTCGGCTAAAACTTTATAAAAACCTTGTCCTGGTTGATTCATTCTAGCATGATCTAATATCTCTGATCTCAGCACTGTTCCATCTGGTTTTAGTTTAAGTTTAATTTTTACCATTAAATTTTTTTGATAAGGTAAACCTAAAGGCAAACTCCAACAACCAAAAATTTGGGCTTTTAAAGCATCTTCTTGGCTTAAAGTTAATGCATTGCTAAATGCATTTTTAACACTGTTTTGAGTAAGTTTATTATTTTTCTTTAGAGTTTCTGCATTATCTTCTTTAGATTTGTCGATTAGAGCCGCTATTTGACTTGGGTCAAAAAGTTCTTTTTTTTCAAATTCAGATGCTTGTCTAATTTCATCTTTGACTTCTTTTGGGTTTTGTTTTTTTTTGACTATTTTTTTCTTTTCTTTATTTAAATCATCAGGTAAAGCAATTCTATCTGGCTTTTCTTTTTTTTTCTCTGATGGAGGAGCTTGTTGTGAGACTATCCTTTTTTCCTCTTCTTTTTTTAGTTTTTCAAGAATTTTTGATGCTTTGGCTGCAAATGGAATACTGGTTTTGTCAGTAATTTGAATTAAATCAATTGTTAAAATTGGGGGAACATCAATTGGTGATTTCATCATAAAAGGTAAGCTTAGGGCAGTTAGAACAATCATAATTGAATGAAAAGCTAGAGATAAGAATATACTTCTGTTCATATCAATTCTTATATGGCTCAGATATCAGAGCAACTTTTGAAAAACCTCCTCCCGATAACATTCCCATTACTTCAAGTACTCTTCCGTAATTAATGGTTTTATCTCCTCTAACATATATTCTTGTGTCAGTCCTGTTGTTAGATATAGCTAAAATTTTTGGAATTATTTCATTAAATGCTATTTGATGCTCTTGAATAAAAACTTCTCCTTTGGAATTAATTGATAAAGTTAGAGGTTCTTGATCGTCAGGTAAGGAGTCTGCTGCTGATTCTGGCAAATCTACCTGAACACCAACGGTTAGTAATGGTGCGGTTACCATAAAGATAATAAGCAAAACAAGCATCACATCAACAAAAGGTGTAACATTTATTTCGCTCATTGGTTCCTTGGATGAACGATTAAGTTGAAAGCCCATAAATTATTTAAATAATTGATAAAAATCTTTTAGAAAAATTTTCTATACGACTGCTATATCTTTTAGAGTCGCTATTAAATTTGTTGTATGCAACTACCGCAGGTATCGCAGCTAACAATCCTAAAGCAGTTGCAAAAAGTGCTTCGGCTATTCCAGGAGCCACAATAGCTAGGCTAGTGTTCCTTGAAATGGCAATGGATTGAAAAGAATTCATTATTCCCCAAACTGTTCCAAATAAACCTATAAATGGAGCGGTAGATCCGACTGTGGCTAAAAAAGTAAAATGTTTTTCAATTAATATAATTTCTCTATTTGCGGAAATTTCTATAACCCTACTTACTCTAGCAGACTGAACTGCTGATGTTTTAGACTTAGTTTTTATTAATTCAGCCATGGCTGATTGAAATATGTTAGTTGCTGGATCTTTATCTCTATTATTTAAACTATTATAAAAACTTTCTGCTGATTTTGATTTCCAAAATTTTTCTTCAAAAATAGTAGTACTTTTTTCTATTTTTTTAAAAAGTTTATACTTTTCAAAAATTAAAGCCCAAGAGTAAATCGATGCTGCAATTAATATTATAATTACTCCTTTAACAATAAAATCTGCTCTAAGAAAAAGTTGGATAAGAGAAAAATCTGTTGATCCACCTAATCCAACAACTTGTGTTGCTACTTCTTGTTCCATTATGGTTAATTTGCATCTAAATGTGTCATGAATTTGGCATTTTAAGTGTTAATTTTGCTATATAAACTTGTTTTATACTGAAATTAAAGCTGGGTATCGTTGAAATATAGAGCTATTAAAATAGCATCAGCTCTATTTGAGTCTTTTTTTCTATGGAGTTTGCTTGATATTTCAGGATAAGCTTCGATTACTTTTGTCCTGCTTGCATCTTTGTTTGTTTTAATCAAATTAAAATGTTTTTTCCATTTTGCAGGTCTTACAAAATATATAGGCAAACTTAAAGCTGCACAGATTCCTTTGATAACTCCAAAAGATTGACCAAAATTAAACATGCTAGTCACACCTTGTCCAGGCATTGCATTAACTTGCTCAACAACAACAATAACCTCCTTGTTAGAATTCAATCTTTCCTTAATAATATTGGTGACGTGGGCACTATTTATTTGTTTTTTATTTTTTTTTCCATCGATCATAGTAGGAGTATCATATACTTCCAAAATTTTTTTATTTTCTATAACACTAATAGCTCCGCTTATTCCCGGGTCCACACCAATAATAATCATGTTGTTAAAACTTTCAATGAAGATATATTATCAATTTCTAAGTTAGCATAAACATATTGAACATCATCGTCCTCCTCTAATGCTTCAAGAAAACTTAATACGGACTTTGTTTTTTCTTTATCTAATACAATTTTATTCATTGGCAACCATTCAATTCCAGATGATACAAATTTTTTTATTTTTTTCCCTATTTCAATTTTAACTTTATAAAAATTATCTTTTTCAGTAATAACTTCATGGTAATCTCCAACAGATAAACAATCATCGGCCCCACAATTTATTGCTAGTTCTAAAATATCATTTTCTGAAATTAAATTTTTCTCAATTTTTATTATCCCTACCTGTTTAAACTGATGGGTGGCTACACCCGATTCTCCAAGATTTCCCCCATTTTTTTGAAATATTGTTCTTATGTTTGAAGCTGTTCTATTTTTATTATCAGTTAAAGCTTCTACAATCACAGCAATTTTTTCTGGTCCGAATCCTTCATAAATAATATTATTATAATTTAAATTTGGATTCATTTCAGATTTTTTGACTGCTCTTTCAATATTTTCTTTTGGCATATTGGCCTCTTTTGCTGATTCAATGGCTGATCTTAATCTTGGATTCATATCTGAATCTTTTGATCCAAGTTTTGCTGCTACTGTGATTTCTTTTGATAGTTTAGAAAAAATTTTGGATCTCAGCTTGTCTGCTTTACTTTTTTTATGTTTAATGCCTGCCCAGTGAGAATGACCCGCCATGTATTAAACTGTACTTTCTAATATTCCACCATAAATAATTGGTTGAACTTTTTTTGCTAAACCAGTGTCGTTATCAGCAATTACCATTAAACCCGAAATTGTTGCTTCACCAAGTGCAGGATGGTGTTTTTTAGCAGAAGGATCTTTTAAAAATTTTTTTAAAGAAGTATCTCTATTCATGCCGATAACTGAATTATAATCTCCACACATACCAACATCTGTTTGATATGCAGTACCTTGTTCCATAATTCTATGATCTGATGTTGGGATATGTGTATGAGTACCAACTACCATTGTTGCTTTTCCATCAAATAAATACCCCATAGCCATTTTCTCGCTTGTTGTTTCTCCGTGCATATCTACTATTATGAAATCTGCGTCTTTTTTTAATTTAATAGTTTGTATTATTTTATTTGCTTCTTGAAAAACATCTTCACACTTTTTCATAAAAACATTTCCCATTAAATTAATGACAGCCACTTTTTTATTGTTTTTAGTAATATAAATACCAAAACCATTTCCTGGAGAACCTGCAGTTAAGTTTTGAGGGCGCAATAATCTTTTTTCAGTGTCAATAAAGTCTACAATTTCCCTTTGATCCCAAATATGATTGCCTGTTGTTATAACATCCGCTCCAACTTTAAAAAATTCTTCAACTATTTCTTTTGTTATGCCTACACCGGGGTCTGCTGCGTTTTCACCATTTAAAATAACAAAATCTATTTTATTTTTTTTGACAAGAATTGGCAACTTTTCTAATACAGCTCTTCTGCCAGATGGTCCTACAATATCTCCTAATAATAATATATTCATAATTTGCTAATTTTATTTTATAATACCCTGGTCAGTAAAAATATAGTCCAATTTAAAATCATGTTCGTTAATTGGTATTTTTTTACATTTTTGAAATGAATGTGCAATTCCTAAAAAAACTTTTCTTTTTTTAATCTTACTAATTTTTTGTAAAATTCTGTCGTAATAACCTTTTCCATATCCAATTCTATTTAATCTTGTATCATATGCTACTAGTGGGACCAAAATTAGATCTGGAATAACATCTTTTTTTGATTTGAGAGGTTCAAGTGTTCCAAATGAACTCACATACAATGTTTCATTAAAAACCCAAGGTTTAAAACTCATTTTTCCTGAATGTTTAGTTACGGGTAAAGCGATTTTGAATTTTTTATTATTAGCAATTTCAAGAAATGGTAGAATATTTACTTCATAATTTGATGGGTAATAGCTTGCTATAGTAATTTTTTTGCTAAAAAATTTTTTTTTTATCAGTTCAAAAATCAAACTAAAATTAAAATTTTTTTCAGAGAGGTATTTTTTTTTTCTTTGAAGTATATATTTTTTTCTTAAATATGATTTATCATACTTCATTTATTGAATGTTTGTCTCGCTATCAATTCCAGCATTCTCAATAAACTTTTCAATTGATTTTGTTGTTTTATCCAAAATTTCTTCGTACGAGTTTTTATTTTTTTCTACCGTCTCTTCAAATTTATTCATCTCTTCCTTTAATTTTTCCATCTCGTGCTCTTTTTCATTTTTATAATTTATTGCTAAAGACTTAAGTTCGTTAAATTTAATCGATAATTTCTCAAAATCATTTTTTTTATCTTTAACTTTTTTAAATAAATCAAAATAATCATCAACCATTTGGATTGCTGTTATTAATAACAATTTGTTTTCTCCAAGGTTTCCTAAATCTTTTTTTAATGTGTTATATTTTGAATCAAGATGATTTGCTAATTCTTTAAGGTTTTCTTCTTGTCCATCATCGCAAGATAGCAAATAATCTTTATTGTTAAATTTTATATTTATGTTTGCCATTTATCAATTTCATCTATCAAAGTTTCAGTTTCTTGATTTAGTTCATCAATTTTCTTATTAAAATTATCTCTATTACCAAACTTGCTATCTGTTTCTGTATCAATTTTTTCCAAATCTAATTTTAGCTGTTGATGTTGTTTTAAAAGTTTTTTGTGGTTTTTCTCTGATTCTTCTTTTTCCCTTAATAATTGATTTTTCTCATTATTTAAAGAAACAATGTCATTGCTCATTTTTTCGACTTTGTTTGACATGCTGTTTAATTTATCAAGAACACCATCTAATTTTTTTTCTTTTTCTTCGAAATTTTTCATTTAATATATTTTAAAATCATAATATTGATTTGATGCCTCCAAGTCTATATAGGTTTTATGGTGAGACCAACCTTCAAAGATTTATCAAATGCAATAAGATTTCTTGCTATTGATGCTGTTCAAAAAGCAAATTCGGGTCACCCCGGTTTGCCCATGGGTATGGCCGATGTAGCAACTGTACTATTTAAATACTACCTAAGGTTTAATCCTAAAAATCCTGATTGGGTCGATAGAGATCGATTTATTCTTTCAGCTGGTCATGGTTCGATGCTTCTCTATTCTTTGCTTTACTTAACTGGATATAAAAGTGTCTCAATTAAAGATATTCAAAATTTTAGAAAATTAAATTCTATTTGTGCTGGCCACCCTGAGTATGAGAAAAATACTGGAATAGAAACAACAACAGGACCTTTAGGTCAAGGTTTGGCAAATGCTGTGGGAATGGCAATAGCTGAAGAAATTATGAAAAAGAATCTTGGTGCTAATTTAATTAACCATAAAACATATGTTATTGCGAGTGACGGAGATTTTATGGAAGGCATAAGCCACGAAGCAATGAGCTTAGCTGGGCATTTAAAGTTAAAAAATTTAATTGTTTTTTTTGATAACAATAAAATTTCTATTGATGGGCCAACAAATTTAACTATATCAGATAACTATAAAAAAAGATTTGAAAGTTATGGTTGGTTTTTCCAAGAGATAAATGGTCACAGCGAAAAAGAAATATCAAAAGCTATTAAAAAAAGTTTAAATTCAAAAAAACCTACATTAATTTCTTGTAAAACCATTATTGGTTATGGCTCACCAAATAAAGCTGGAAAATCATCTTCCCATGGTGCGGCTCTTGGTGAAGCTGAAGTTGAACTCACTAGAAAAAAATTAAAATGGAAACATAAACCATTTGAAATACCAAAAGAAATTCTTAATCAGTGGAGAGAAATTGGGGAAAAAGGAGTCTTGCAAGAAAAAAAATGGGATGCAACTTACAACAAAAAAAGTAAAAAAATAAAAGATGAAATGCTTAGAATATTGAATAATGAATTGCCAAAAAATTTTGGAAAAATTATATATGAACAAAAAAGTAAATTTTTTAGTTTAAAACCTGATATAGCTTCAAGACAATCATCTGCTTCTGTGCTGGAAGGAATTACAAATATTTTACCTGAATTAATTGGTGGATCAGCTGATTTAAGTGGTTCAAATAATACCAATACAAAATATTCACAAGCAATTAAGCCAGCGAACTTTAAAGGGAATTATATACACTACGGTGTTAGAGAGCATGCTATGGCAGGAATAATGAATGGCATGGCGTTGCATAAAGGTGTTATCCCTTATGGTGGAACTTTTTTGGTTTTTCTAGATTATTGCAAACCCTCTTTAAGGCTATCTGCTTTAATGGGTTTAAAAGTAATTTATATATTTTCTCACGACTCCATTGGGTTAGGTGAAGACGGTCCTACTCACCAACCCATCGAACATCTTGCTCATCTCAGAGCAATACCAAATTTAAATGTGTTTAGACCTGCTGACACAATTGAGACACTTGAGTGTTGGGAATTAGCCTTAAAAAATAGCAATACTCCCAGCGTGATAGCCTTATCAAGACAAAAACTTCCATTTGTTACAGAAACATTAGTGAAAGAAAATATGAGTAGTTTTGGAGCTTATGAAATTAAAAAAAACGAACCTAATCCTGAAGTAACTTTAATTGCCTCTGGATCAGAAGTTATGATTGCAGTCGATGCTTTCAAAAAATTAAAAGATATTAATATTAATTCAAAAGTAGTTTCTATGCCATGCCAAGAATTGTTTAATAAACAATCTAAAGAGTATAAGGAAAAGATAATTGAAAAAAATTCAATAAAAATTTCTATAGAAGCAAGCAGTGTATACGGTTGGGAAAAATACGTGGGATCAGAGGGGATTTCTTTAGGAATGCAATCTTTTGGAAAGAGTGCTCCAATTAAAGATTTATATGAACATTTTAATTTAACTAGCGACAATGTTGTTGGTCTTGCTAAAAAAATGTTAGAAAAATAATTTATGAATATAAAAATCGGAATCAATGGTTTAGGCAGAATTGGTAGAATGTTAATTAGAGCTATTATTGAAGACAAAAATAGTAATATTGAAATCAATCATATTAATAATAGGTCTAGCTCTGAGGTTGCTTGTTCACTTATGAAGTACGATTCTATTCATGGAAAATTCGATGCAGATATAAATTTTGATAATAATAATTTAATTATAAATAAAAAAAAAATATCTTATTCACAAGAAACTGATATTAAAAATATTAATTGGGAAAAATTCAATGTTGATTATGTGTTTGAGTGTACAGGTAAATTTAATTCTAAAGATAAATTATTATCACATATAAAAAATGGTGCTAAAAAAGTTATCGTTTCTGCTCCTTGTAAAAATGCCGATAAAACTATTGTATTTGGTGTAAACGAAAATGTTCTTTCTGAAAGTGACAATATTATATCTGCAGCATCTTGCACAACTAATTGTTTGGCGCCAGTTGCAAATGTTTTACATGAAAACTTTGAAATTGAAAAAGGCTTCATGACAACTGTTCATGCATTTACTAGCGATCAACGAATTTTAGACAATTCTCATAAAGACCCAAGACGCGCAAGATCTGCCAGTCAATCAATTGTTCCAACTTCCACGGGTGCATCAAAAGCTATTGGTGAAATTATTCCTGCTCTAAAAGGAAAACTTGAGGGTATTGCGTTGAGAGTTCCTACTCCCAATGTTTCTTTAATAGAATTAGTTGTTTGTACAAAAAAAGAAATAACTAAAGAAAAAGTTAACGATGCATTTACTTCCGCTTCTAGAAAACAATCTAAAAAGATTTTAGAAGTTACAGCAGAAAAACTAGTCTCAATTGACTTTAATCACAATTCAGCTTCAGCTATTATTGACTCTTCATTAACAAGTGTCGTTGGTAAAAATATGGTAAAAATTTCAGCCTGGTATGATAATGAGTGGGGTTTTTCAAATAGAATGTGTGATATTGCTGAACATCTTCATAAAATTTCTTAATGAAAAGTATAATAGATCAGCTAGATCTCAATAAAAAAAAAGTTTTGTTACGACTCGATTTAAATGTTCCGTTAGAAAATGGTAAGATAACTGATACAACGCGCATAGATAAAATCCTTCCGACTATAAATTTTTTACTAAAAAATAATACAAAAATAATAATATTATCACATGTAGGAAGACCTAAAGGTAAGGTGGTAAACAAGCTTTCTCTTAAACCAATATGTGAAGATCTAAAAAAAAAATTAGATATCAATATAAAACTAATTACAAAAAACCTAAAAGAAATTAATTCAAAAGACCTATTTAACAATTTTGAAGATAAAATAATTATGCTTGAAAATTTAAGATTTTACGAAGAAGAAGAAAAAAATAATATTCAATTTGCAAAACACTTAGCTACGCTTGCTGATATTTATGTAAATGATGCTTTTTCATGTTCTCATAGAGCTCACGCTTCTATCTCAGAAATTGCTAAGTTTCTTCCATCCTATTCTGGATTACAATTAAATTTAGAAGTTGATGCATTAAATAAGATAACATCTGAAATCAAAAGACCAATCACATGTATTATTGGGGGATCAAAAATCTCTTCAAAGATTAATATTATTAAAAATTTAATACCCAAATTTGATAACATTATCCTTGTTGGAGGTATGGCCAATAACATACTTAAATATAAAGGTTATCATATTGGGAAATCAGTAAAAGAGGATAATTGTGATCAAATAATAGAAGAAATATTTACTCTATCAAAAAAAGAAGCGTGTAAAATTATTTATCCTGAGGATGTGGTGGTTGGAAAAAATTTTAGAGGTTCGCCTGAAATAAAAAATTTAAATAATGTTTTAAAAGATGAATTAATTTTAGATATTGGTCCTAAAACAATAAAAACTATCAATAATGTAATTAAAGCTAGCAATACTGTTCTTTGGAATGGTCCTGCTGGCTATTTTGAAAATCCTGATTTTGCCAAGGGAAGTTATGAAATTGCTAATAAAATTATTGAAAAGAATAAAGCTAAAACAATTTATTCAGTAATCGGCGGGGGTGATACTGTTGCATTATTAAATAATATGGGTATTTTTAATAACTTTAGTTTTGTTTCAACTGCGGGTGGTGCTTTTTTAGAATATCTTGAAGGTAAAGAGCTTCCTGGTATAAAGGTTTTAAATTGATATGTCTGAATTAAATAACATCGTCTTAAAAATTTTATCAAGTGGAAAAGGCATCTTGGCTGCAGATGAGAGTACAGGCACAATGACAAAAAGACTTGAAAGTGTAAGTGTTCCATCAACTTCAAAAAATAGACTTTTATTTAGAGAAACCCTTTTTTCTTCTAAGAGCATGGAAACTTGTATAGGTGGAGTAATTTTATATGACGAAACGATTAAGCAGACTACAAGCTCAGAAAAAACTATACCAGAACTAATTTCTAAATCTGGTGCTGTTCCTGGAATTAAGGTCGACACTGGGGCAAAAGTTTTAGCAAATTCACCTAAAGAAAAAATTACAGAGGGACTAGACGGTTTACGAGAAAGATTAAAAGAATACTACAAGCTTGGAGCAAGATTTACAAAATGGAGAGGTGTTTATGTTATATCTGATGAACACCCAAGTAAGTTATCAATTTTTTCAAATGCACATGCATTAGCAAGATATGCTGCCCTTGTGCAAGAGTGTGGGATGGTGCCAATAGTTGAACCAGAGGTATTAATGGACGGAAATCACTCGGCTGAAGAGTGCTATAATAAAACCTCAGAAGTTATACAAAAGTGTTACGAAGAATTAATTTTTAATAAAGTTGATTTAACTGGCACCATATTAAAACCTAATATGATTTTACCTGGATCTGACTCTAGTGAAAAAATTGCAAATGAGGAAGTTGCCAAACTAACTTTAAAATGTCTAACAAATGCTGTTCCAGCAGAGGTGCCTGGAATAACCTTTTTATCTGGTGGACAAACTGAAATGGAAGCAACAAAAAACTTAAATTTAATTAATAAACTAAATTATTCAAACTTTATTATGACTTACTCGTATGGTAGAGCCCTACAACAAAGTGCTCTCAAGTTCTGGTCAAAAGACATTAATAACATTAAAGGTACACAAGAAATTTTCAATCATAGAGCCAATATGTGTTCACTTGCAGCTCAAGGAGAATGGTCAGAAGAGATTGAAACAAAGTAAAATCAATAAAAGATTTATTTATTTAATTTCACCAAATAAAATTAAAAATAGATCATTTTATATTGACCTAGAAAAAATACTAAAATTAAAAAAAGTAAGTTTTTTTCAATTAAGATTAAAAAAAGAAACAATTAAGAATAAAACTTTTATTGGAAAAAAAATAAAAAAAATCTGCACAAAATATAGAGTTAAATTTCTAATTAATGATGAACCTCTACTTGCAAAAAAATTAAAAGCTGATGGTTGCCACATTGGCCAAAAAGATATGAGTTTTTTTAATAGTAGAAAAATATTGATGAATAAAAAAATTATTGGAGTTACTTGCCATAATTCAAAAAAATTAGCTTTAAGAGCAAAAAATGCTGGTGCGGACTATATTGCCTTTGGTGCTTTTTTTAAATCATCAACAAAAAAATCTGCTTATAAGGCTAACTTAGGTATATTGCGTTGGGCTAAAAAAAAAATTACTATGCCAATTGTTGCAATAGGTGGAATAAACAGTTCTAATTATAAAAAAATTTTATATAGTGGAGCAAATTATGTTGCTTGCTCCAGTTCAGTTTGGAATAACAAAAAATTAGATCCTGTTTATGCTATTAAAGAATTTAAATAATTTATGAAAATATTAGGTAATGAAATTAAACCAGGAATGATAATTGAGCATAAAGATGATTTATGGACAGTTTTAAAAGCGCAACATGTTAAGCCAGGTAAAGGTGGAGCTTTTAACCAAGTAGAACTTAAAAGTGTAAAAAAAGGAACTAAATTAAATGAAAGGTTTAGATCTAGTGACTCAGTTGAAAGAGCTATTTTAGATGATAAAAAATATAACTTTTTATACGAAGATGAAAAAAATTGTCATTTTATGGACCAAGTTAATTTTGAGCAAATTCAAATAAATAAATCCCTGCTTGGAGAAAAAAGTAAATTATTAAAAGAAAATATTGAGGTCAATGTTCAGTTTTATGAAGATGACGCTCTATCAGTTGAATTGCCTACTTCAATTGAATTAAAAATTGAAAGCACAGATGCGGCGATTAAAGGACAAACAGCCTCTTCATCTTATAAGCCTGCAACTTTAGAAAATGGAATTAAAATTATGGTTCCTCCATTTATAAATTCTGACGATAAAATAATTTTGGATACTAGAACTCTAGAATATGTTAAAAAAATTAAATAAATGAAACTATCTTCAGCAAATATAAATGTGATGGTAAATGCTTGCAGAAAAGCTGCTAAAGTAATAATAAGAGATTTTGGAGAAATAGAAAATCTGCAAGTCTCTCTTAAAGGGCCAGGAGACTTTGTTACAGCTTCCGATAAAAAAGTTGAAACAATTCTTATTGAAGAACTTCAAAAAGCTAGACCTAAATATTCTATTTTAAGTGAAGAGATTGGAAAAATAACTAACGACGATTCTTTTAAATGGATTATTGACCCTATAGATGGAACTGCGAATTTTCTTCATGGTATACCTCATTTTGCTATATCAGTTGGCTTAGAACATGATAACGAAATAATTTGTGGAATTATTTACGATCCAATTAAAGATGAAATGTTTACAGCTGAAAAAGGTAATGGATCATATTTAAATAACCAAAGGATGAGAGTTTCCTCAAGATCAAAATTAAAAGACTGTATTGTTTTTACTGGTGGTCCCAAATTTAATTCTAAAGATAAAGATTTAATTTTGAATGAATATAATAATTTTTCATCAAAGGTGCTTATACCCATTAGAAAATTAGGAAGTGCGTCACTCGATATGGCGTATGTCGCTGCAGGTAGATGTGACGGATTTTGGCAAAGGAATTTAAATTATTGGGATATAGCAGCAGGCATTATTCTTGTTAAGGAGGCTGGAGGGTTTGTGACTGATTTTACTGGAGAAAACGAATATATACAAAATAAAACTATATTAGTGACTAATTCAAATATTAATAAGGAAATGATTGAGGTTTTAAAGTAGTTAATTACTGTTGTTAATTAATTTATTTTATTATATTAAATTGTCCGTTATGAAGAAAAAAATACATCCTGATTATCACAAAATCAACGTAGTCATGACTGACGGAAGTAAGTTTGAAACTATGTCTACCTGGGGTAAAGAGGGAGATACGTTAAAACTTGATATTGACTCAAAATCACATCCTGCTTGGGTTGGTGGAAGTCAAAAAGTCTCAGACAAAGGTAGGGTAAGTAAATTTTTAAAAAAATTTGACAACTTAAGATCAAAAGAAAAAAAATAAATGAATGATAAACCTTTTATGCCAAAAGCGACTGCTGTTTGGTTAGTGGAAAATACAAAAATAAGTTTTAAACAAATAGCTCAATTCTGCGATCTCCATGAGCTTGAAATTAAAGGTATAGCTGACGGAGATGTGGCAAAAGGGATAAAAGCTTACAATCCAATCCTTGCTGGTCAATTAACAAGAGAAGAAATTGAAGAGTGTTCCAAAGATATTAATAGAGCTCTTGTTCTAGATAAAAAAACATTAGACATAAAGTCTGAAAAAAAAACTAATACATATATTCCTTTATCAAAAAGACAAGATAGACCTGAAGCGGTTCTTTGGTTAACAAAAAATTGTCCACAATTATCAGACGGACAAATTGTAAAGCTTGTAGGAAGTACAACAAATACTGTTTCAGCAATAAGAAATAAAAGTTATTGGAATTCTTCAAACTTATCTCCAAAAGATCCTGTGGTTTTTAATTTTTGTTCAGTTGAAGATATTAAAAAAGCAGTAGATAAAGCAGAAAGAAAAATTCTAAAAAGAAGAAAAGAAGCAGCAAAAGAAAAAAAAATTACTCAAAGTAATGAAGACTAAAAAACAAAATCTTGTTGGCGTTATCATGGGAAGTAAATCTGATTGGGCAGGAACCATGGAGCATTGCAGTGATACACTAAAACAATTTGGAATTAAGCATGATGTAAAAATTATATCTGCTCACAGAACACCGAAAAGACTTCACAAGTTCCTGAAAGATGCTGAAAAAAATAAAATGGAAGTAATAATAGCTGCTGCTGGAATGTCGGCACACTTAGCGGGAGTGACTGCATCTTTAACCACTTTACCAGTACTAGGAGTTCCAACTGAAAGTAAATTAAAGGGACTAGATAGTTTACTTTCAACAGTTCAGATGCCAAGTGGAATTCCTGTAGGAACTTTAGCTATTGGAAAAGCTGGAGCAATAAATGCAGCTTTATTGGCTATATCAATTTTATCTCTTAGATATAAAGAAATTCAAAATAAACTTAAGAAATATAGAAGTAATTTTGAAAAAAAAGTGCCCAAAAAACCCTTTTAATCTATGTAGACAATCTTTTTATTTAGTGTTAGGTAATCACCACCACAAAATTAGGAGGTAGTTATTAAAATAGAAGTTAAAGACAATAATATTGATCAAGCTTTAAGGATTCTGAAAAGAAAACTTCAAAGAGAAGGTTTCTTTAGAATTTTAAAAATTAAAAGCAATTATGAAAAACCGTCTGAAAGAAAAAAGAGAGAAAGACAAGAAAATATCAAAAGATCAAAAAAAATTGCACGGATGATAAGAAATAATTCTTAATTTTACTAATCGATAGATTGTATAGAACAAAATTTATCGCGGGGTGGAGCAGTCTGGTAGCTCGTCAGGCTCATAACCTGAAGGTCAGAGGTTCAAATCCTCTCCCCGCAACCAATCACACCAACACTTTTTTAATTTAATAAGTTTGCAGAAGTTTTTTGTGACACACGCCTGACACAACTGAAGTTAGTTTTACATAGGATACATATTAAAATTCATTTCATCAAAAAATTTAAGACGATTTGGGATGAATTCATTAAGTTTTTTATTTACTCCTGGTTTCAATTTATTTGACAAATGCCTTACAGCAATCCAACAAACCATCGATTCAGCAAAATCTTCCCAATTATTTTTCTTGCTATATTTTGTACAATACTTTTTGTTATCTAAATTTTTTGCTTTTAACCATTTTGATGGTGAGACCTCACCAGTAAGATCCATAAGAATATGTGCCAATTCATGTATCATTGTGGTAGCACATGAAGTATATTTATAAAAATTATGGGAAACACATCGTGATCTGTTAATGTGGAATTCTCGTTTTCTAGCCATTGCCCACCAAATTCCATCATCCTTACCTACATCTTTATGTACATAAATTTTGTCAGTGTAAACTTTTAAAAAATGAGGCATTTGACCAAACATATGGGCATAATATGATGCTATAGATTCTGCTACTTCTAAATTTTTATTACCTTCACGATATTCGATAAACATTTCTACCATAAAATTCTCTTCGTATTCTGCTATAAACTTAAATGATTTAAAAGATATTTCTGTTTCTTTCTTATCAAGGTCGTTAGCGTTTAACCCTCTTAGGGTTACAACTGTTGTCTCTTCTTTTAATGTAAGTTTTTTAAAAGTTGACGCATTTTCTTTTGTGATAGCCTGATTTTTAAGAAAGTTGTTTTTAAATATATCTATGTCATGCCTATATGCATAGTTTCTATTAGGATCTATAGTTATTCTTTCATCATACTTAAATTCACCAACATATTTTTTTTCACCTTTCCTTGTTTCAGTTCCTTGACCATGTCTTTTATCATTCTTATATTCACCAACATATTTATACCCATCTTTCCATGTGTAAGTCCCTTGTCCGTCTTTTTTACCATCTTTATATTCTCCAACGTACTTGTCTCCATCTGCCCATGTTGCTGTTCCTTGACCATGTCTTTTATCATTCTTAAATTCACCAACATATTTATACCCATCTTTCCTTGTTGTTGTTCCTTGACCATGTTTTTTACCATTCTTATGTTCACCAACATACTTCTCTCCATTTTTCCATGTGCGAGTTCCTAGACCATTTGCTTGGTCATTCTTAAATTCACCAACATGCTTCTCTCCATTTTTCCATGTGTGAGTTCCTAGACCATTTGCTTGGCCATTCTTAAATTCACCAACATACTTTTGTCCATCTGCCCATGTTTTTGTTCCTTGACCATTAATACAATTACCCTCAACACATCCATTGCTGACATTTTTTGCGAATTTTGTCTTAATATCTTTTTCGACTTTTTTTACAAAAGCAGCATCTTTGCCCCAAACTATTGTGTTGTTAATTGCAAATAAATGACAAGTTTCAATTTTATATTCTGATGCTCCTTTTAAACATTTTTTGTATGCTACTTGATGACTGGTATCTAAATCTTTGCTTGTTTCTTCGTGCCAATACCAACTATATATGCTTTTGCAGCCAAAATACATAACTGTTACAAAGTTTTTTTTAACACGTTGCTTAACTTTTTTATTAAATTCTGTCGTACCCTTTTTGATACAATTCTTGTTCAGTTCCTCAGCATTTTCAGCAGCAATTCCAACATTGCACCACAACAAACCCAGAACCAAGATCCCTAAAAGTTTTTTCATAAATATCCTGACGCAATTTTCACAGTTTTTTTCTGCAATGTCTACTGACACACTCCTGACACAACACTATTAAATCTTGGAAAATTTTACTAGCTAATTTGAGATATGATGTTCATTTTACGGGCAGAAAGGTACATGCGTCAGGCTCATAACCTGAAGGTCGTAGGTTCAAATCCTCTCCCCCGCAACCAAACACAACAGCATTTTTTTAATTTAATTTAATTGCAGAAGTTTTTCTGATCATTCAGAAAGATTTTATTGGCCTAAAATTTTCTTTTTTTGTATTCTAAATTCGTCTTCAGTTAATCCACCAGATTTATAAAGATCGTTTAAGCTGTTATAAGATTCTGTCAAATCTTTTAACGTTTGTACTCTCATTGTTGTTTGAATTCTGTTTATATGCTTCTCTGTATTCAAGCATCTTTTATCCGTCATAAAATTAATTAAAAGAACACTTCTTTCTGTTGCTGCTACTATAGCTTCATGCGTGTTTGCATACGTCATATATAATGCTGGCCAAAATAAAACTGCCCTCATCTGATTTTTGCCAGTATTGCCTACATGAGAAAGTGCTTTTTTTCTAAATTTCTGTGCATCTTCCAATGCTTTTTCTAGCTGTGTACACGTCAAGTTTTTATCCTCTGGTAAACTAATATTCACAACAGTAGGTTTTGCGCACGAGTATAGAAAAGCTAAAATTAAGCCTAAGATCATAATGCTAAATTTTTTCTTAATATATTTCATATGGGTGTATTTTGACATATTGTTTAAAAAAGTCCATTACACAATGACTATTTTTATTTGTTTAAGGGACTATTGCATTTTTTAATATATAAACTTGTGCTAAATGAGAAAAAGTATAGATTGCGGACAAAGTCATTAAATGTTTTTTGCATTCTGGCTACTAAAATTAAATAAATATTAGAGTTTTTAACTAAATCAAAAAAATGGAAAATTTTTCAGAATTAAACTTGATTGAATCTTTAAAGGAATCAATAACAAGAATGCAATTTAAAATTCCTACTCCAATCCAAGCCCAAGCAATACCACCAGCTCTACTTGGAAAAGATGTTTTGGGTACAGCACAAACTGGAACTGGAAAAACTCTTTGCTACGGAATAGCCTGTCTAAATAAACTGTTAACTGACAAAAGAAGTGGTGCTTTAATTATTTGTCCTACACGTGAATTGGCCGTTCAAGTGGGTGAAGTCCTTACGGGTTTAATAGAAACTAAAATGAATATTAATTCAGCTACACTTATTGGTGGCGAATCTATGCATGCTCAAATGAAACAGCTTCGAAGAAGACCAAGGTTAATTATTGGGACACCAGGTAGGCTAAATGATCACCTTCAAAGAAGAACTCTTAAACTAAATGAAACTTATTTTTTAGTTTTAGACGAAACTGACAGAATGTTAGACATGGGTTTTACACCTCAGATAGAACAAATACTAAAATATATTCCTAAAAAACATCAAACTTTATTATTTTCAGCAACTTTGCCACAAAATATTATTAAAATTGCTGAAAGGTATTTAAACGAACCAGCGAGAATAAGAGTTGGTTCAACAACAACTCCAATTACTAAAATAAAACAAGAAGTTATGCAGGTAAGTGAAGGAGATAAATATAATGTATTATTAGACCAATTACATAAAAGAAAAGGATCTATTTTACTTTTTGTAAAAACCAAACGTAATGCTGATAAAATGGTGGACCGATTGCGTGATGACGGTCACTCTTGTGATTGTATGCATGGAAATTTAAGACAATCTAAAAGACAAAGAACATTAATTGCTTTTAGATCAGAAAAAATTCGCATTCTTGTTAGCACTGAATTAGCTGCAAGAGGTTTAGATGTACCATCTATTCAGCATGTTATTAATTACCATCTCCCACAAGTTCCTGAAGATTTTATCCATAGAATTGGTAGAACAGCAAGAGCTGGCGCGGAAGGTTGTGCTCTTACTTTTGTTACTCCAAACGATAGACAAATGTGGAATGAAATTCAAAGATTAATTAACCCTAATGCAAAAAAGGAATTTAATACCTTTAATAAATCAAAACGTAGAGTAAGAAATAAATTTTCACGATTTAAACAACGTGGAGGAAGTGAAAAAAAATTAATTAAAGAAAATTATTTTGATCGTTCTGATAATGATCAATCAAGAGGAAAAAAGAAATTTGGATTTAAATCAAATCGTTCTGATAATGATCAATCAAGAGGAAAAAAGAAATTTGGATTTAAATCAAATCGTTCTGATAATGATCAATCAAGAGGAAAAAAGAAATTTGGATTTAAATCAAATCGTTCTGATAATGATCAATCAAGAGGAAAAAAGAAATTTGAATTTAAATCAAATCGTTCTGATAATGATCAATCAAGAGGAAAAAAGAAATTTGGATTTAAATCAAATCGTTCTGATAATGATCAATCAAGA
>CAJQRW010000002.1 GCA_905612415.1 uncultured Pelagibacteraceae bacterium | reverse complement strand
TGAATTTACTGTTGTCATAAATTTTCTTTGTACTTCAGATATTTTATTTTCTGGATGAAGAACAAAAATTTTCATACTGTAAGTAATTTTAGGTAGAAATATTTTCCAGATAATTAAGTACAAAGTTGAAAATATTAATATTAACCAAAATATTTGCGCCATCCAAAACTCAGGATTAAGTTGAGGCATTCCAGCCTCAGATCCAAAAGCCTGAGTTATAGAGGTTATTGCTATAATGCAAAAGTGAGTGAAAAATAATTTCATTATTAAATTTTATTTATTAAAACGCAAATAAAATTATTAATGCAACCACCAATCCAAATAAACCAGTTGCTTCCGCTAAAGCAAATCCTAAAAGTAAATTTGGAAATTGTTTTTGTGCTGCTGACGGATTTCTCATCGCACCAGACAAGTAATTTCCAAAAATAATTCCAATACCCACACCTGCTCCTGCTAACGCTATTGCTGCAAGGCCTGCTCCTATCATTTTCGCTGCTTCTAACTCCATTTTTCCTCCTTATGTTAATGGTGTAAATTTAATGCATCATTTAAATAAATGCATGTTAAAATTGCAAAAACATATGCTTGAAGAAAAGCAACAAGTATCTCCAGTCCTGTTAATGCAACCGAGAAGCCAAGCGGCAACCAACCACCCAGCAATCCTAAACTTATTACAAACCCACCAAATACTTTCATCATGGTGTGTCCGGCCATCATATTAGCGAATAATCTTACTGATAAGCTTATAGGCCTGCTTAAATAAGATATAATTTCAATAATAATTATTAAAGGCAAAAGTAACACAGGAACCCCTTTTGGTACAAAAAGTTCTAAGTATTTAAATCCATGTTTGATAAAGCCTATAATAGTAACTCCTACAAAAACTATAGCTGCTAGTACAAAAGTAACAATGATATGGCTAGTTACCGTGAACGAATAAGGTAACATTCCAACCATATTACAAAATAAAACAAACATAAATAAAGTAAATATAAATGGAAAAAATACTTTTGCATTGGTTCCCGCTGTATCATTTATCATCTTTGCAACAAATGTATAACTCATTTCGGTTATCAATTGTATTTTTGAAGGTATTAAAGATTTTTTTTTAGTACCTAAAAATAATAAGAACAAAATTAATATCGAACTTATTGCCATAAAAAGACTTGCGTTTGTAAAAGAAAGATTCACACCATTTAAGTTTATTTCAGGACCTATTTTGTAGACCTCAAATTGGTGCATTGGATTTAGAGCCATTTTTTTTATTCCTTAATTTTTACAATTTTTCATTCATTTTTTTTGCAGCCTTAAATACGTTTAGTATACCTGCGGCTACACCCATAAAAAAAAAACAAATTATTAGTAACGGTTTAGTACCAAACCAAATGTCCAAAAGAAACCCAATTGTCGACCCAACTATCACTGAAGCAACGAATTCAGTGCTTATTTTTAAGGCTTTTCCTAAAGATGCGGCATTAGAACCATTAATATTAGGTTCGTTTTTTTTAATTTTTTTTTTTGCAATTTTTAGGCGAGTTGATATTTCTTTAATATCTTTCATGGTTTTATAAAATAATTAAGCGACTAGTTCTTCAGCTTTTTCTAAGTCAACAGAAACTAATTGGCTAACTCCTTTTTCGGGCATAGTAATGCCATACAATCTATTCATTTTAGACATTGTTAAAGCATGATGGGTAATTATGATAAATTTTGTTTTAGTAATTTTTGTTAACTCGTCTAATAATGCGCAAAATCTTGTTACATTAGCATCATCTAACGGAGCATCAACTTCATCTAAAACACAGATTGGGGAAGGGCTGGTTAAAAAAACAGCAAATATTAACGATAAGGCTGTTAAAGCTTGCTCTCCGCCCGAAAGAAGAGTGATAGATTGCAATCTTTTGCCTGGTGGGCTAACGAGCATTTCTAAGCCCGCATATAAAGGGTCGTCAGATTCAACAAATTCTAGCTTAGCTGTTCCACCATTAAATAATTTTGTATAAACGTCGTTAAATTTCCTATTAACTTTTTCAAATGCATCTAAAAGTCTTTGCCTGCCTTTAAGATTTAATTCATTAATGCTGCTTCGAAGTTTAGATATTGCTGATACCAAATCCTCTCTATCTTTTTCCATTTTTTTAATAGTTTCTTTGTAATGTTTTGTTTCTTCATCAGCTCTTAAGTTTACTGCTCCAAGGCGTTCTCTTTCATTTTTTTTAGAATCTAATTTGTCTTCCTGCTCAATTACATTAGGAATATCC
>CAJQRW010000001.1 GCA_905612415.1 uncultured Pelagibacteraceae bacterium | reverse complement strand
CCAGCAATTGATGCAGCGTCCTGTAAAGCTGTTCTCACAACTTTGGTTGGATCTATAATTCCTTTAGCAAACATATCACAGTACTCTTCATTTTGAGCGTCATACCCTTGGCTTGGCTTTTTAGCTTCTAAAAGTTTTCCTACAATTACAGAGCCATCTACGCCGGCATTTGCTGTAATCTGTCTTATAGGAGCTTCTAAAGCTTTTTTAATTATATCAACACCAGCTTTTTGATCAGCACCTTTAGATTTTACTTTATCTAAATCTTGAGCGGCATAAAGTAATGCGCATCCACCGCCTATAACAACTCCTTCTTCTACAGCCGCTCTAGTTGCGTTTAATGCATCTTCAACTCTATCTTTTCTCTCTTTAACTTCCACTTCTGTTGCTCCACCAACTTTAATTACTGCAACTCCGCCAGCTAATTTAGCAAGTCTCTCTTGAAGTTTTTCTTTATCATAATCAGAAGTTGTTTCTTCAATTTGTTTTCGGATTTGATTACATCTAGCTTCAATATCAGCTTTTTTACCGATCCCAGCAACAATTGTTGAATTATCTTTATCAACTTTTATTTTTTTGCAAGAACCTAAATCAGTAATTTTAACATTTTCTAATTTGATTCCTAAATCTTCAGAAATTACTTGGCCACCAGTGAGTATACCAAGATCTTCCAACATTGATTTTCTTCTGTCGCCAAATCCAGGAGCTTTAACTGCAACTACTTTTAAACCACCTCTTAATTTGTTTACAACTAAAGTTGCCAAAGCTTCACCTTCAACATCTTCAGATATTATCATCAGTGGACGTCCAGCTTGCACAACAGATTCTAGTAAAGGAACTATTGTTTGTAGGTTTGTTAATTTTTTTTCATGCAATAGAATAAGAGGATTATCAAGTTCTGTAATCATTTTATCAGCATTAGTTATGAAGTATGGTGACAAGTATCCTCTGTCGAACTGCATTCCCTCTACTACATCTAATTCAGTTTCAATTCCTTTTGCTTCTTCAACAGTGATTACTCCTTCATTGCCTACTTTTTGCATAGCTTTTGAAATCATATCGCCAATTTCTTTTTCACCATTAGCAGAAATTGTTCCAACCTGTGCTACTTCATCATTACTCTTAACTTTTTTGGAAGATGCTTTTAATTTTTCAATAACGTGCGCAACTGCATTATCTAGCCCCCTTCTAAGATCCATAGGGTTCATTCCAGCTGTAACATATTTAATTCCTTCTTTAATTATCGATTGAGCTAAAATTGTAGCAGTAGTAGTTCCATCGCCAGCTTCATCATTAGTTTTGCTTGCAACTTCTTTAACCATTTGAGCGCCCATATTTTCAAATTTATCTTGAAGTTCAATTTCTTTAGCAACGGTAACACCATCTTTTGTTGAGCGTGGCGCACCATAAGATTTGTCTAGAACTACATTTCTTCCCTTAGGACCCAAAGTTACTCTAACTACATTTGCAAGGGTATCTACACCCTTCAACATTGCATTTCTTGCTTCTGTATCAAATTTTACTATTTTTGCCATTTTATTTTTTTCCTTTCGAGATTCCCATAATGTCAGATTCTTTCATTATGCTATATTCTTTTCCATCAATTTTTACTTCAGTTCCCGACCATTTGCCAAAAAGAACTGTATCTCCAACTTTTACGTCCATTGATATAATTTTACCATCATCTGTTCTGGCTCCTACACCTACGGCTACAACTTTTCCTTCTTGTGGTTTTTCTTTTGCTGTATCGGGTATAATTATTCCACCAGAAGTTTTTTCTTCACCGTCCAAAACTTCAATTAGAACGCGGTCGTGTAAAGGTCTAAATTTCATATTATTTTACTCCTAATTTGTTAATGGATACTGATATAGATATAGGTTTTAAAATTTCAAGTACTTATATGTAATTTAAGGAGAAAATGCACTAAAATAGTGTATTTTTTACCCTCCTTAAGCTAACTATCTACTAGAGATGAGAAAGAAAAAAATAGAAGGTTTAAGTCAAATATATGAAAAGTATGATGCTTTTTTTATAGATTTATGGGGAGTAATACATAACGGGATAAAACTGCATTTAAATGCCATCGAAGTTTTAGAAAATTTAAATAAATTAAACAAAAGGTTTGTTTTAATGTCAAACGCACCAAGGCCATCTAAAAATGTCCAGCAATTTTTATTAAAATTAAAAATGGGCAAATTTTTGATCAAAAACGTCCTTACATCTGGAGAAGCCGCTTTAAAGAGTTTAAGGAAAAACACTTATGGTAAAAGTTTTTACCATCTAGGAGCCAAGCGAGACCATAGTTTGTTCAAAGGGTTTGAAAAAAATAGTAAAACCTTAGAAGAGGCAGATTTTATACTATGCACAGGACTTTTAGACAAATATGAGGATCAGTTAGATTACTATAAAAAATTTTTAAAAAGATTCACAAATATTAAAATGATTTGTACAAATCCTGATTTAGTAGTTCATCGAGGCAAAAGAGAAGAATATTGCGCAGGAACACTAGCTGAAATTTTTAAAGGATTGGGCGGAGAGGTTATTTATTTTGGAAAACCTCATCCAGAAATATATAAATTTTGTATTAAAAAAGATGAAAGAGTGCTCGTGATTGGGGATAATATTAGGACAGATATTAAAGGAGCAAATAACATGAAATTTGATTCATTGCTGATAACTAATGGGATACACAAAAATGAATTTAAAAAAAATGAAACAAAAGATTATGATAAAATTTTAGAAAAATATGAAGCTACAACTAACTATTATCAAGAACAATTAAGATGGTAAAGCATGAAAGTTTTTAATACCACAAATATACTAAAAAAATACAAAGGTTCAGTGCTTGCAATTGGAAATTTTGATGGTGTTCACAAAGGACATCAAAAAGTTTTTAAAGAAGCAAAAAAGTTTGCTAAAAAGAAAAAAATTAAGTTTGGAGTGTTAACTTTTAAACCTTTACCAGTAATGTTTTTTAATAAAAAAATAAAAAATTTTAGATTGTCATCTGAGGTAGAAAAGCTAAAGCTTTTAAAAAGTTGCAATGTAGATT